>DATMOV010000050.1:0-4892 GCA_035568055.1 Cytophagaceae bacterium | reverse complement strand
CTATGATGGCTTATTATACTAATTATACTATAGGTAAGATAATTTTAAACTTCCTATAAAATTACGTCTTGATTAATTATCTCTTAGAATATTCATTAAATCATTTTTTGTATGCCACAGCCTGAGTCAGGTATTTCAGTTGTTATCCCTTGTTATAACCAGGGAGTATTTTTAAAAGACGCAATAGATAGTTTTCGAAATTCAAATTCTCCTTTATTTGAAATTATAATTGTGAATGATGGATCTACAGATCCTGATACGAATTCAATTATAGATCAGTTCGCGTTAAAATATAAAGTTATAAAACAAGAAAATCAGGGACTCGCCCGTGCCAGAAATAACGGGATACGAGAAGCAGCATACCCATATATACTTCCTCTGGATGCTGACAATAAAATAGAGCTGGCTTATCTTGAAGAGGCGATTAAAATTTTAGATAGTGAACAGTCCGTAGGAGTAGTTTATGCGAATGCTATTTTTTTCGGAGATGTAAATGCTAAAAAACAAGTGAGAGATTTCGATTTGATTGAACTACTAACATTTAATTATATAGATGCCTGTGCCATATTCAGAAAAAATGTTTGGGAAGAAGTGGGAGGTTATGACGCAAATATGCCTTTTATGGGCTATGAAGACTGGGAATTCTGGATTAGTATATCGAAAACAGAGTGGGAATTCCGACACATCAATGATTACCTATTTCATTACAGGGTTTCTTCAGGATCAATGGTTTCTCAATGTAATATACCGGATAATCGAAGAAAAATATTAGAATATATTGTAATTAAACATAAAGATCTTTATGCGAAATATTTTATAGATATTATTCCTAGCATTCACCGGCATCTGGCTGATGAGGCTTCTCATCGAGGTATGCTAGAAAAGAACTATAAGATAATTGAAAAAGAAAAGAATAATAAGCATTCAGAGCTTTTAAATTTACAAACATTGAATAAAAACTTAATCATTCATATTGATGAATTAAGGAATCACAATGTTGAACTTGGGCTAAAGATCATTTATTATGAAAAATTATTTTTATTGAAAGTAAAAAAAATATTTTCTAGAATTGCCGGGACTATAAGGAATAAATTCTTAAAGAAAGTATTTAGTAAAAAAAATTATAGACTTTTTTTGTATTCATCTCTGGATAAAGCAAGAGCTATACTTGGGAAAAGCAGAAAAAATGGATTTCACCTTCATATTCAAGAGTCTATTACACCGTATGAATCTTGGTTGCAGCGGAATATATGGAACTCCAAATCTCTTCATCATTTACAAGAAAGACTTAATGAATGTAATTCTATTAAAATATCGGTGGTGATGCCTGTTTATAATACACCGATTATTTTTTTAGACATGGCTATTCAAAGTGTATTAAATCAGGCTTATAAGAATTGGGAATTGTGCATTGCCGATGACTGCAGCCCTGATCCCAAAGTTAAGGAAAGACTGATGTTTTGGAGCTCTCAAGATGATAGAATAAGAGTGATTTTTAGAGAAGTAAATGGAAACATAAGTTTATCTACCAATTCAGCAAGTGCTTTAGCAACGGGAGAGTTCATAGTCTTTCTGGACCATGACGATGAACTTTCTCCAGATGCATTAGGTGAAATAGCTATATCAATCAATAATCATCCTAATGCAGATTTTATTTATTCTGACGATGATAAGATAGATGAAACAGGAAAAAGGTATGATCCTCAATTTAAACCAGATTGGTCTCCGGAACTTCTTTTATCATATATGTATTTGGGACATCTATGTGTTGTCAGAAGAACGATTTTTGAAAGGCTGGGAGGAATTAGAAAAGGTTTTGAGGGATCTCAAGATTATGATTTTTCATTACGTGCCACTGAGATAAGCAGAGAGATCGTACATATTCCTCAGATTCTTTATCATTGGCGCGCTATATCCGGGTCAATAGCACTATCCGCAAATGAAAAACCCAATAGTTTTAAAGCGGGAGAAATAGCATTACAGGAAGCGCTGGAAAGAAGAGGTATTAAAGCTAAAGTAATTCAACCAAACTGGGCATTAAAGTCAGCTTTAGGGATTTATACACATAGATTTTCTGATGAGGGCCCAACAGTATCAATCATTATTGCCACAAAGAATAATCTATCTTTCCTTAAACGTTGTATTGATTCAATTAAAAGTACTACCTATAAGAATTATCAAATTACAATTATTGATAATGAAAGCGATGAGGAGGAAACTATTCAATACCTTAGAAATTCTCCCCACAAAGTTATCAAAATTTCAAACGAAGGAAAAAAATTTAATTTTGCTTCAATAAACAATCAGGCAGCCGAAACAGTTGAATCCGAATATATTTTATTTTTAAATAATGATACAGAAGTTATCTCTCCTCAATGGCTAAGTCAGATGGTTGGGTATGCTCAAATTTCAGGAGTAGGAGCAGTTGGAGCAAGATTATTATATCCCGACAAAAAGGTACAACATGCTGGAATTATACATGGATTACATCAGGGATTAGCAGGTCATGCTTTTAAATTATCGGCTGATTCAGATTATGGATACTTATGTTATAGTAAAGTTCTCAAAAATTATTCAGGTGTTACAGCTGCTTGTTTATTAACTCCTAAAATACTTTTTAAGGAATTAGGTGGTTTTGACGAACAGAATCTCGCAGTGGCTTACAATGATGTTGATTATTGTTATAAATTAATAGAAAATAACTATAGATGTGTTTATTGTGCAGAAGCAAAGTTATTTCATATGGAAGGAAAATCTAGAGGATTTTTAGATAATCCTAATGAACCCGCCTATTTTCGCAGTAAATATTCGTCCAAAATAGATAAATTTTATAGCCCTCATCTATCATTGGAAAATGAATCTTTTCAGATTCAACCTCGGAAATATCTCGAGAAACCTCTAATAAAAAAAATCAGAATATTATTCTGTACCCACGCTCTGGATCTGACAGGAGGCCCTCTTCATCAATATGAAATTGCTGTGGAAATGACACAAAGAAACTTGTTTGACATTTCTGTATTTAGTATTGCCGATGGGCCATTGAAACAAGATTATGAGAAAATGGGAATTCCCGTTACGGTTCTTAACTATCACCCATTAAGCGGGGTGAATGATATTACTTCGTATAAAAGAGTATTGCATGAATTGAAGTTTAAAATAAGTTCATTAAATCCCGATGAGATCTATGCCAATACACTTGAAATGTTTTTCATGGTTGACTACGCTGGAACATTTAAGATTCCTTGTATTTGGAATATTCATGAAAGCTCACCTTGGCAAACTTATTTTAGTCATTTTCCAAAGGACATTGAGAAAATTGCATTAGATTGTTTTTCAGTGCCTTATAAAAATATTTTTGTTTCTAATTCCTCGAAAGAGGTCTTTTCGCAATTAAATACTCACCATAATTTCACGGTTATTCATAATGGATTAAACCTAAAGAGATTTCAGGATAGTATCTCAAAAGAGAACAAGCTGGAAAGCAGAAAGACATTGAAAATTAATCAGGAGGATATTATGCTTCTGTTACTCGGAACAGTTTGCGAGAGAAAAGGCCAGCAAGATCTTCCTATGGCTTTACACGAATTACCACCAACTATTACAGATAAAATCAGAATTTTTATAGTAGGCGACAGGCCGGGTTCATACTCGCTGGAATTAAAGAAAATTATAGCTGGTTTACCTGAAAATATTAAGGAAAGAATTACTCTTGTAAAAGAAACAAAAGAAGTGGAACTCTATTATTTGGCTGCAGATATTTTTGTATTCACCTCCAGGATAGAAAGTTTTCCAAGAGTTATTCAGGAAGCAATGGCTTTTCATTTGCCTATTATTACCACTCCGGTTTTTGGTATTAAAGAACAAGTCCAGTTAAATAACAATGGATTATTTTACAATCCGGGTGATTACAAAACTCTAGCCAGTAAAATAGAATTATTAGTGACGGATACTAATTTAAGAAACCATTTCTCTGATAATTCTTTTCATGTATTGAAGGGTTTAACTAGTTTTGATGAAATGATTAACAGATATTCTCAGATATTTCAAGAAGCTTATATTTCTCTGTAGAGGTTTTCAGATCCGTCATTACCGGGAGTGATATTCCAATCTTATGAAAATGCCGGGATTCAGGCCATCCTGTAATATATCCATTGCTACTATTGCATATGAACTTATTTATTTGCCAGCTGTCCATCATACTTCTCCACCTCTACCCCAAACTTTCTTAAAAATTCTACCCCTTCATCAATTGGTATCCCTTTATATTCTGCATAAGAATTGAGAAAATATACTTTCTTGATTCCTACACTATAAATGATCCTTGCACAGGAAATACATGGTGAGAGGGTAACATACAAAGTGGAGCCTTCCATTTGAGTACCGTTCTTCGTGGCATAGATGATAGCATTCATCTCGGCATGAAGTGCCAGCGAACAGCTTCCTTTTGAATCCTTAGGACAACCAACTTCCGGCCATTCCAGGTCGCAGTTGTGGGTACCTGCAGGCGGGCCGTTATAGCCTATAGATACAATGCGGGTATGTTTTGTGAGCACAGCTCCTACCTGCCTGCGCACACAATGTGATTTTTTGGCCAGATTGACTGCCAACTCCATAAAAATATCATCAAAAGCAGGTTTATACATCTTCAAATATCAAAAAATAAAACGAGAAATGGGCAAATCCATCAAATTTGCAATCTGGCTAATTGAACTTTTAACCAAAATAAGACATTTCAAAGAAAACCGTTAGAGTTTAAACCAATTTCCGTAAATTTGCAGAATGCTTTCCATTACTAATCTATCCTTTTACTTTGGCAGCCGTGCCTTATACGACAATGTTTCCCTGCACATCAAGGCCAAAGCTAAAATCGGGCTTATCGGCGCAAACGGAAC
>DATMOV010000049.1:0-2484 GCA_035568055.1 Cytophagaceae bacterium | reverse complement strand
TTTTCTTTCCTTTTCCCGCCCCTTTGATCGCTTCCGTCATAGCAAAACAATTGGCATCATTTTCCATCAGAATTTTTCTGTTCAGCTTTTTTTCCAGGTCAGCTTTAAACGGTTTTCCATTAAGGCAGGTGGTGTTTGAGTTTTTCATCAGTCCGGTTCGGCCTGATATCGCTCCTGGCGTACCTATTCCAAATGTATGAGGCTTATTATCAATATGGGTACAAAGGTCTTTGTAAAGACTGGCAATATTCTCCAGGATTTCCTCATACCCTTTTTCCTGTTCCGTAGAAACTCTTTTTTTAAAAATTTCACTGAGGTTTTTATCGAGAATAATTCCTTCGATTTTGGTACCTCCCAGATCCAAGCCAATTTTATACATGAGATTTTATTTTTCAACTTTAATTCGTACCATAAAACCGCCCGCTTCAGCCATATCCATGATCATTTCTCCATTGGTAGAAATCCGTTTATTGATGATTTCTATGTCTGTAGGAGTTTCCTTAGCAGCCGGTCCATCCTGATAAATTACAGCTTTGTATTGACCGGCATCTATAAAATCAAGCGCAAAATTCACCCTACGGGCTTTCTCATTGGTCATCCCTGCTATATACCATTCATCGTTTTTTCTTCTGGCAATGACAATATATTCGCCAACCTCTCCTTTCAATACCCTGGTCTCATCCCAGGTTGCCGGAAGGCCTTTAAACAGATCCGCACCTTTCTGCCCTCTATACGCGTCAGGATAATCGCATAGGCTTTGCAGCGGACTTTCATAAACCACGAACATGGCAAGCTGGCTACAACGTGTGCCAATCACCATCGCTTCCGTTCCCTGGCTGTGAAATTTATCATCCTTAACATTTCTGAATGCACCGGGTGTAACGTCCATAGAGCCTGCCAGCATTCTGGTATATGGGATCGTAACATGATGCGTTGGTGTGGTACGTGCCCATTTGTTATATTCCATCCCTCTTACTGCCTCATAGGTCATCAGGTTTGGATATGTCCTGCTAAGTCCGGATGGTTTATGCGCACCGTGCATATTCACCAGCAACATATTCTCCAGAGCTTTTCTTATTACTTTCAAATAAAAGTTCACCATCCACTGATCGTCTCTATCCATATAATCCATTTTAATTCCTTTCACGCCCCATTGCTGAAAGACAGGGAAAGCTTTATCCATCTGATCGCGTGTCGACTTCCAGTTAATCCATAATAATACATCTACATTTTTACTTTTCGCGTAACTAATTATCTCAGACATATTGATAGCCGCAATTGGCTTGGTAATATCCGCGATGGTATCATCGTGAGCTCCGTACCAGCCTGCATCGATCAGCATATATTCCAATTTATATTCACTGGCAAAATCAATATAGTATTTCATGGTGGCGGTATTCATACCTGGCTTAAATGATGCGTTCTTGACCATATTATCTGCCCACCAGTTCCAGGCACACTTCCCCGGCTTGATCCAACCTGGGTCTTGCACTACCGAAGGTTCATTGAGATGATAAATAAGATTTGATTCCACCAGTCTGCCGGCAGATTCTCCTATCATAATAACCCTCCACGGACTTTTATGATCTGGCTTTGCTTTAACCGCGATACCGCTATGATCAGGTAGCGGGGAAAGCACTGATTTAAAAATATTATTCTGATCTTTAAGTTTTCGGAGATACATCCCGGCATAATCATTAAGAGCAGCCTCTGTAATGGAAACATGAACTCCACTCTTAAGCCTCACTGTCAATGGCAATCCTATAAGAAAATCAGAATTGAGATTATTAAGATAGTATTTATTGTAAAATTCTTCATAGCTGGTGGTAAAAGTCGGTAAGATCATCGGCCAGCTTTCGTGATCTTCTTTAAAATCAAAAATTGTATGCTCTTTCAGGATTTCATAATTTTTTATTTCCTCCTGCGCCGGAATAAAATATCTGATCGCCACACCTTCATTATAAGTTCTGAAAATTATATTGAGCTTTCTTTTCAGATTTACTTTCTCCTGAAGGAAAAATGTTATTTCATTATACTCTACAGACACCTCAGAAGATTTCCCCGCCACGATCTTATAATTATCCTTGCCTGATATTTTACTGACATTCATCAGGTCTACATATTTGGAAAGAAGCCCACCTTCTGAAAAATTCAGGCCCAACGGAGAAGGAAAAATAATCTGCTCCCCTTTGTATTTAATGCTATAGTAAGGAGCGCTCTCTTTGCCCAGAATGAATTCTAATTCTATATTGTTATCAGGAGATTTTAGAACTTCTGCAAAAGCCATGTTAAACCCTAAAAATAAAACTATTGATAAAACAAATATGCTGACAATAAAAATTCTCATATGGTTTCATATTTTGTTTAAAAGTAAATCAGGATAATCAGTAATAATTCCATGGACGCCCATTTTCATCAGCCGCATGATCGAGGGCAGGTCATTGATAGTCCATGGAAGTATTTTCATATTTTTTTTTCGGGCAT
>DATMOV010000048.1:0-2780 GCA_035568055.1 Cytophagaceae bacterium | reverse complement strand
TTCTGGAAGGCTGAAGATTACCACCAGAGCTATTACGAGCACACCGGTGGTTCGCCATACTGCCATATTTATAAGAAGAAATTCTAATAGTCATTTGTATAAAGAGGAATTCCGTTGTCGGCGGTATTCCTCTTTTAACATAAGTATTCTCTGCCGCCACCGATGATCATACCCATCCTGATTTTTCTTTATATTTTATTTTGATGGATCAAATATGAATTTTCTAAAAATATCAAGCCAATTCCGATTTAACCTTCTCGGGTAATTTTTTGTCTTCAGACAAGAATTCCAGATCCTTCCTTCGTCAGGATGACACGAAAGATCCGCTTACTGTCGGTTTATTTTCTGCTTTCTTTCATTAAGACGTACTCTCGCTATTATGTCAATCCTGACGAAGGAAGGATCTGGAGAAAATTATAAGTCCGGATGCTTCTTCATTATTAGAAAATATGAGTACCAGTGTGGTAATTGGCATTTTAATAAACAAATACTAAAAAATGCTGCTTATAATTATATATGAGGGATAAAGATTTCTTTGTAGTAGGTGTTGGAGCATCAGCGGGAGGAACAGCACCTTTATTTGATTTTTTCTCAAATATTCCGGCTAATCCTGGAGTGGCATTTGTAATCGTCCGGCATTTGAACCGTAATTATAAAAGTCAGATGAAGGCTTTATTATCAAAGCATACTTATTTGCCAATATATACAATAGCCGGAGGTGAGGCTATAAATCCTGACTGTATATATTTAATGCCCGAAAACACGAACGTACAAATTAAGGATTACCATTTCTTTTTAGAAATAAGAAAAGCGGATGAAATTATAAATTACGCTATTGATGATTTTTTTATTTCTTTAGCCAGCGATTGTAAAGAAAAGGCTATAGGAATAATATTATCAGGAATGGGTACGGACGGTACTAAAGGAGCCACTGCGATTGAACAAGGAGGAGGTATAGTCATGGTTCAAAATCCCGGGTCCTCTGAATACAACGGAATGACTAATAGTGCCATATATAATGATCATCCCGATTATATTTTATATCCACAAGAAATGGGCAAAAATCTTTTAGAATATATTAATAGTAAACATAAAGTCGGGTGATAACGTTAATTGCTTGTAGGTGTCTCCACCTGCAAGAGGAGGAACAGCCAACAGCACATACTTAAATTAATACGCTCACAAACATTACGTTACTATATAAGAAAAATACAAAAATGGGGAAAATACAAATAAAATATAATTGCATTTTTTACTTATAGAGAAAATATAGACGATATTGAATATTCTTTTGTACTTACTTTAGGTGTGCTTTCTATGAAACTTATTAATGAAAATCAGACATCCGCTGCTGCTCCGAATAAAACGGGTACCGTTATAATAGGGGTCGGAGCTTCCGCCGGAGGTTTAGAAGCTCTTTATTCATTATTCGGGCAGCCTGTACCTTTTAATGTCTCCTTCATAGTGATACAACATCTTTCTCCGCACTTCAAAAGTATCACTGCTGAATTACTGGCATCACATTGTCATCGCCAGGTAATCAGCATTGAAAACAACATGCCAATAGAAGCAAACTCTATTTATGTTTTGACGGAAAGAAGAAAAATTGAAATTCAGGGAGGTAAATTAATTTTATCTGAGCTTGAACCTAATTCCATCAATAATAGCCTGGATATTTTTTTTAATTCCCTTGCCGCAGACCAGGGTAGCAAAAGTATGTGCATCATACTTTCCGGGGGGGGAAGTGATGGTACATTTGGTGCAGGATCCATTAAGAAGGCGGGTGGAACGGTGATAGTGCAGGATCCCGTGACGACTCAGTTTGGCACAATGCCTTCGAGCGTAATAGCGGCCGGTTATGCGGATTCAATTCTGGCACCGGAATTAATGATTGACGAGATCACCAATTATCTTGAGCATAATAACCTGATGCAGCAGTTTACTGATAACGATGAGGCATTGTTGAATGAAGTGCTTGACCTGATCAGTAAACAAAGTCCGCTGGATTTTTCAAATTATAAAAGGCCCACTATTGTAAGAAGGATCATCAGAAAAATGAACCAGAATAATATTCGTTTATTATCTGATTTCATTAAACTGTTAAAAAACAACCCTTCTGAAATTGAATCTCTTTCCAAAGAGTTTATGATCAGCGTCACTCAATTTTTCAGGGATCCGGATGCCTTTCTATTTTTGAAAGAACATGTAATTCCTGATATTGTGGCTAGCAAAGAACATGATGCCTCCATCAAGATATGGGTAGTTGGATGCGCCAGTGGAGAAGAAGCTTATTCCATCGCTATTCTGATTCATGAACATCTTCTGGAAGTAAAGAAGTCAATAGAAGTAAAAATATTTGCTTCTGACATCGATAAAGAGGCTTTAGCTGTGGCTTCAAAAGGAATTTATCCGGAGACTATCACCAGGGACATCTCTGAAGAAAGACTTTCAAAGTATTTTTATAAGGAAGAGGGCAAGTATAAAATTAAAGAGCCTATCAGAAATATGCTGATCATTGCCCAACATGATATTACCAAAAATCCACCTTATTATAAATTAGACCTGATCAGTTGCCGTAATTTGCTTATATACCTGAATCCTGTATTACAAAAGAGGATTCTCGCGACACTTCATTATTGCCTCAATCCCGAAGGATATTTGTTTCTTGGTCCCAGTGAAAGTATCGGTGACTTAAAAAGAAACTTCTCGGATGAAGATAAAAAGTGGAAAATATACAAGAATGTGAAACCCGCCACACGATTGGAAAACGGTATATACTC
>DATMOV010000047.1:0-3267 GCA_035568055.1 Cytophagaceae bacterium | reverse complement strand
ATGAGAGACTGAATATTCTTCGGAGTTAATAGGCATTGCCCCGGCATCGATCCATTTCCCGTCACGAATGGTATTGCAAAACATCCGTAACTTACCGTTCTCGCCATTTCTGCTGAAGAAAAGGGTATCTCCATTGCTGGTAAAGCTCAAAGGCCCTTCATTGTACCTGGAATTTATTTCGGAAGAAAAAGATATGGGTAGCTTCCATTTACCCTTGGATTTCTGCTCAGCAAAATAAATATCGGTAAAAGGCTTATTATCTTCAGAGCTATAACGCACCACCGAATTAATTCTGTCGGAAGTGAAGACAATTCCATTGTTCCAGAACACCGCCCCAAAATCTGAAGACGATGAATTGAAAGGCATATATTGCATAGTAATAATTCCATAGGGGCTGCAAATTGTATCCGGCTGCGCCGACTGGCACCACGCTTGTCCACAGATAAAAAAAGAGATCAGGATTATATATAATATACTGTGCATGATATGCGGATATATTTATTTTTTAAAATAACCTCGGACTACTCGCTTTGATTATATATTTAAAATCGTAGGTTATCACGATCTCTTGCGAACCGCTATTATAACTGCTTAACTTGTTAAAATTTCTGTCGTATGAATATCCCATACTCAGCTGCCTGCTTGCCTGAAAAGAAAGTAGAAAAACCAGAGCGTCTGAGCTGCGATAAGAAAGCCCTGCTCCTATTTTATCCTTATAGGTGAGCCAACTGTTCAGATCAGTTTGTGCCATGCTTTCCTTCTCGTATTTGAGAAGAAATGAAGGTTTTATTTTTATACTATGATTCATAATGAAATCATAACCAGCAGTGAAGAAATAAGTTTTATATCTGACGCTGTTTTCGTCAAAAGCAGAACTGCTATTAAATACCAATAAATGAGTTACTTAAATCCTACGAAATATTTTTCAGAATAGTAATAGATGACTTGTGTTCGGCAACGTCTTATACTCCTTATCGAAAAGAATCTATCCCCTCACTAAAGACAACTATTTTCTTTTTCGATTTGTTTTGGTGCACAATTACAGGATAGACGTTGTTTATATATTCACCAAATAAGAATATCTTTACAGTATAATTTCTGCATTTCCAGCTTGAACAAGCCCTTTAAAAAAATATTAATTATTCAGACAGCCTTCCTCGGTGATGTCATTTTAGCGACTCCCATTATTGAGAAGCTGCATCAGTATTTTCCGGAATGCCAGCTTGATTTCCTGCTCAGAAAAGGGAATGAAAGCCTCATGAAAGAACATCCATTTCTGAAAAACATTTTCGTACTGGATAAAAATAAAAAATTCCGCAGCATGCTTGAGACCACCAGGTGCATCAGAAAAGAAAAATATGAGCTGGTGATTAATGTACAAAGATTTGCATCTTCAGGATTGATTACCGCACTCTCAGGAGCAAAGCAAACAGTGGGGTTCAGCAAAAATCCTTTTTCAATATTTTTTTCACGAAGAATTCCACATGAGATAGGAGAACAGAATACTCAACATGAAGTTGACCGGAATATTGATTTGATAGAAAAATTTACGGATGACAAACGTGTAAGGCCTAAGTTATATGCAAGCAGGCAGGATGAAGAGAAAGTAAAGCCTTACAAAAGCAAAGATTACCTATGCATTGCCCCGGCTTCGGTATGGTTCACCAAGCAGTTTCCCTTTGAAAAATGGATAGAATTTATCAATCAATTACCGGAAGATTTGTTGGTTTATTTCTTAGGCTCCCCTGTAGATCGTGATTTATGCCAGCGAATTATTGACGAATCTACAAACAAGCTGGCTGTAAATCTTGCCGGCAAATTAAGCCTGCTGGAATCCGCCGAACTCATGAAAGATGCTGTATTAAATTATGTGAATGACTCTGCCCCTTTACACCTGGCTTCACAGGCTAACGCGCCTGTCTGCGCTATCTATTGCTCCACCATCCCGGCATTTGGATTTGGCCCGCTCTCAGATTTTTCCAGAATTGTGGAGATCAGGGAATCACTCTATTGCCGGCCTTGCAATCTGCACGGATACAAACAATGCCCCGAAGGACACTTTAAATGCGCGTTGGACATTAATATTTCCCAGTTGAATGAGGTGTTGAAGGAAGCAAGATCAATTAGATAATGAGGATTTTAGAGATCAGACCTTAGATTTTAGAAACTAAAAAAATAAATTAACAATTGACAAAAAGAGAAAAAGGGGAAAGACAACAACCCAATTACTTTTCTAAGCACTATGCACTGAGAGCACAAAGCCTCTAGAAGAGGGCAAAGACGAATGCCCTCCTCTGCGCTCACAGCACCCAGCACTATTAACTGGCTCTCTCTATCGCAATATTATACGCTTTATCGTAATAGGTACCAAGCTTCTTCCAGTCAAAAAGTTCGGAAGCGCTTTCTACTCTGTTACGTTGCGTGATTCTGTCTCTGCGGTTCATCTTTACAAACGAGAACAGCTGATTGGTAAGCTGGTTGGCGGCATCGTCAAAGCTACGGTCTCTGCGGGTTACCACATAAATTCCTTTTTCTTCCTGCTCGGGAATATTCTTGATGACATAATCACCAAATCCCGACAGGTCACTGGTCACTGCCGGAACACCGCTGGCCAAACATTCCAAAGGAGTATATCCCCACGGTTCATAGTAGCTAGGGAAAACTCCCAAATGGCAGCCTCTTACAAATTGACCATATTCCATTCCAAATAAAGGATTGGTTGGAGAAATAAAATCAGGGTGATAAACCACCTTCACTTTATCATACCAATTATTCACAAGATTGGCAGTGCGAAGGAAGTTAAGTATTTCATCTTTATCATCATGATACAGATTATGCGTCACCACGATTGGAAGCTCATTTGATTTCCAGGATTGTATAGTTCTTCTGAGACGAAGCTTCCAGTAATCATCAATAAAATCATTAAGCGCCGGTATTTTATTTTCTGAGCTTGATGCCGCTGCATAAAACAACCTCTCTCCCACTTGCTTTTCAATAGCATCACAAGTCTGGCGTATCTCTTCCATCACCGCTCGTGACTGCAGAACCTTAGGGTTCATTGATTGGAAAGGTTGTTTGGTAATAAAGAACATCACCACAGTGGTATCAATATTTTCCTGCCTCATTCTCCAGTTCAGTCGTGCCAAGGCTTCCAGAGTGATGTCAAATCCTTTATTCTTATATTCGTAACGTCCGGAAGTAAATAAATAAATGGTTTTGTCTAAGTCAAATGAGTAGCTGTGAAAAAAGTGCCCCATCACAAACTGA
>DATMOV010000046.1:0-3823 GCA_035568055.1 Cytophagaceae bacterium | reverse complement strand
AAGCTTTCCAATTGCTGATCACATCCTCAATTTAAAATTACTGAGTTGCCTGATATTTCTTGCTCGCCTCAAGAGATATGGCAGATTTTTCAAACTTAAGTTTAATGCCTTTATCCACTTCAAGGATGAATGTATCATCGTTTTCAAGGCTTGCGATCTTTCCATGCAGCCCTCCTACAGTAACTATGTTGTCACCTTTTTTGATATTTTCCCTGAACACTTTCTGTTCTTTAGATTTTTTCTGTTGCGGACGGATCATGAAAAAATAAAAAACTACTATGATAAGAGGGAAAAAAATCAATGATCCCCAATCCATTCCTTTTTGTGCTTGCAATAAAATGTTAAACATGATATATGGTTTTTAAATTTGTTACTATTTTTTCACTGAATTACTCAGCACTTCTCCTTTAATAAATAAAAGCGTTTCCGCAGGAGAAGTATTGGCATACACTGTTACTCTTTTCTCTACTTTCTGCCCACCTTTTCCTGAGCTGTTGAAAGTGACATCTATCTTTCCTGTGCCACCCGGAGCGATCGCTTCTTTTGTCCACTGGGGTACAGTGCAACCGCAGGATGCCTTGGCATTATTCACAATCAGGGGAGCTTTCCCTGTATTGGTGAATTTAAAAGTATGTTGAACGATCTCGCCATCTTTGATAACTCCGAAATTAAATTCATTACTATCAAACCCGATCGCGGCAAGAGGAAGCGAATCAACATGCCCATTATTCTCATCCACCAATGTTACTATCTTAGGCTTGTCCTTGTCTTCACAGGCATTCAATGATAATAACGCAGTAGTAAGGATCAAAAAATAAAAAGTTCTGAAATAAAGGTTCATATCAATTTTAGTTTTAGGTCTACAATTTATCTAAATTTTCTATGATTTTCGCAGTGTATTGTTTGGTATTTCCTTTTCCTCCAAGATCGCCAGTACAGCATTCCTTGTCCATGAGAGTTTTATCTATAGCCTGATCAAGCCTTTTTGCCTGTCTCTCTTCCCCGATATATTCAAGCAGCAACACTGCGGATTTAAGCAAAGCGGTTGGATTTGCCAGTCCCTTCCCCGCGATATCAGGCGCTGAGCCGTGTACAGCCTCAAATATAGCAATATCAGTTCCCATATTGGCACCAGCAGCTATGCCCAGCCCACCTACCAGACCTGCACACAGGTCTGAAAGTATGTCGCCGAATAAGTTAGTGGTAACAATAACATCAAATTTTCCAGGTTTGGTAACAAGCTGCATGCACATATTGTCCATGATCAGGTCGTCCATAAATATTTCAGGGTAATCCTTTCCGATTTCCTGACCCGCTTTGAGAAATAAATTTCCCGCCTGCTTTAAAATATTGGCTTTATGTACCAATGTGACTTTTTTACGTTTGTGGGTCTTCGCATACTCAAATGCTGCACGTACAATTCTTTCGCAGCCTCTTTTTGTAGTGCGTGCGATCGAATCGGCGATTTCCAGTCTCTCGTCATATACTTCAAGCCCTGAATATAAACCTTCGGTATTTTCTCTTACAATAATAAGATCAACATTGTCAAACCTGGTCTTGATACCGGGAGTGCTCTTGCTAGGACGAATATTAGAATACAAATCAAAATGCTGGCGCAACTGGATGTTTACCGACTTAAATCCTTTTCCAAGAGGCGTAGTAATAGGGCCTTTCAGAGCAATCTTATTTTTTGCAATGGAGTTTAGCAATGATTTCGGAATCAGTTCTCCTTGGGTATCGAGGGTAGACTGTCCTGCATTTTCCTCTTCCCAGTCAATATTTATTTTTGCTGCGAGGAATACAGCTTTCACTGATTCGACAATCTCCGGTCCAATTCCATCACCGGCAATTAAGGTAACTTTTCTATTCATTAGATATTATACATTTTCTTTATTTCTGATTTGCTCAATCAGCTTTTCAACATCCCCCAGCAAACTCTGCGCTTTTAGTTTTGCTTCATTGACAACTTTCTCGCCCTGGGTCTGAGCATCTGATTCAAACTTCGGCCCTTCCTCTCCCATATGCTTAAGCAGTTCTGCAAGCTGCTCTTTATATTTCTCCAGCTGAAAACTTAATTTGTCTCTCGTATTCTTTCCCGTGTCTGGCGCAAAAAGAACCCCAAGAGCCGCGCCGGCGGCTATGCCTGCCAGAAATGCTATTAATGAATCTGAATTTTTGCTCATACAATATTATTTATTTGTTATCAATAAGTCCTCTGCCGCTTTTCCTGATCCTGCCGCTCTTTAGTAGCTCCACCGATGCACTGTCCAATATTCCATTGATAAATTGTTTGCTCTTAGGCGTACTATAAAGTTTGGACAACTCAATATATTCGTTAATGGTCACTTTAACAGGTATGCTGGAAAAATTCATCATCTCAGAAATTGCCAGCTTGAGAATAACCCTGTCAAGCACCGCGACTCTTTCAATATCCCAGTTCTTTACCTTTTCAGTCACTACCTGCTCCAACTCCTTATCCCCTGCTATTGTTTTATCATAAAGTTCTTTAAAAAAGTCTTTATCTTCCTCCCAATTGGTAGAGAGGGCTAAAAGATTCAGTGACGTATCTTTCTCTTCTATTGCTTTTATGGTTTTCAGTACCAGGTTTTTCACGATAGATCTGTTCTCTGCCCAGTTAAGGTCCCTGTCTTCAAAAAAAGACATCAGATCCTTGTCTTTCAGCACGATTTTATAAATCTGGCTGACAATTTTTTGCTCTTCTTCAAGGGTCTTTGGTTTCGGCTCGGCGAGGTCTTTGTCTTCTTTCATCAACTTATAAATAGTTGAAAGCGCTGAATGATCCCAGGCCGAACGGGCATTTAACTCTTTATTTGCGGCAATTAAATTTAAGATTGAATTACCCGCCAGTATATTTCTTGTTTTGATTTTTTGCTGATCTGAGAAATCGGAGAGATCAACAGGGAGACGCAACAGGAGAAGATAAAGGTCATAGATCCGGTCAACCTCATTCATCAGGAGCTTCCCGAAATGTTTTTTATCCTTCCCAGTTTTTTTATCCTGGTCAGCGATTGCTTGATTTACAGCATTCACTATTTCAGGGACTTCATCCTGATAGTCTTTCTTTCCTGAGAGAAAATATTCTTCGTAATAAGTGGATGCCAGCTTTTTATTCGCCTCCAGTTTTTTGACATCCTGAACTTCATTCGCATTAAGATCAGGAGTAAATACCTCCGTAATATATTCCAACCCTCCGTAATAATTAGAAACCTCCGACTGCTTTAATGCATAAAGTGCCTGCATCACCTTCACTCTTAATATCCTTCTATTGAGCATGTATAAGAACTATTATTAAATTTAACCCGCCTACCGCAGGCAGGAATGAAAAATGTTTAATGATAAATAAAGAAACATCATCTAAACATTCCCACATTCGTAATTATCTTTGCAATATTAAAGTTTTTTTAAATCCTTTTCAATTGAAATGGATTATATAGCATTAATTAATATTTGGAGTGGGCGCATTAAGTTATTTAAACAAGTATTTATTCAGGTATAAATTTCATTTACTGGCAGGGGTTGTCTTCATCATCCTTTCTAACTGGTTTTCAATAATCCAGGGCCCATACATCAGGGAAGCGATCGATTATCTCGTGCTTAATTTAGGCAAATACCAAACCTTATCGGATTATAATAAAACGGAAATCAACTGGATGATTACCAAATATGGCCTTAAGATCCTTGGTGTCGCGCTCATCAGCGGCTTCTTTCTATACCTGCAGCGACAATTCATCATCAATATTTCCAGGTATATAGAGTATGATTTAAAAAATGATATCTACGCTCACTACCAGACTTTGCCGCT
>DATMOV010000045.1:0-6690 GCA_035568055.1 Cytophagaceae bacterium | reverse complement strand
CTTCCAAGGTCACGCTTAGACAGACTGGCTGTAATGGAGATCATACGTTGCAGATTTTCTCTTTCGATCTCCGCTACCCCCGCTTCAATCTTTATGTCAGCAAAAGCTGAAAGCTCCCTTGATCTTCCATCAGGAGTAAACATGGCAGTTCTTTCTATATTTTTTAAGGTGTTTTCCATGGGAGGATATTTCATCCTCATTTTTATAAATTGGGAGTTTTCTAAAATGCTCCCGGCTTCATTCCCCCTTAACCTTGTTGTCACCTGGCTTTGCAAATCAATCGGGGAAAGCCTATATTTTAGCAGATCTTCTGACCTTGGCCTGAAAATGACAGAGGGCCCGGCGATATTTATTCCATTAAAAACATCTTCGCTGCCATTTACATCTTTCACGATAAGGTATATTTTATGAGCCAGCTTTTTTAATTCAACGGGATCATTCCCGAAGATCTTTACTTCTATCGGATTTGGTTCGCTCATCAGATCGCCAAGCATATCTCCTAATACCTGCCCGAAATCAACTTTAAGGCCCGGTTGTGTGGAAACAATTTTTTGTCTCATCTCATCAATTACATCATTACTGCTTCTGTTTCTCTTGTTTTTCAGCTGAATCAGATAATCGCCTCTGTTTGGTTCTGTAATAAAGAAGCCCATCTGCGCGCCTGTTCTTCGGGTAAAGGCTTCGACCTCGGGTGTACTTGCTACTATCTTATCGACTTCAGTAAGAATTGTATTGGTTTCTTCCAGTGACGTACCTGGCGCTGAATTATAGTCCAGCACCACAGAACCTTCATCCATTTCAGGAAGAAATCCCGTTTCAAGGTTGCTATAAATCAGCACAACAGCAATAAGCATGAAGCCTGCCAGAATAACAGAAAGAATTGGTTTTGCAATAAACAGGTTTAACCATTTTTTCGGTTTAGGAGGTGCCACGTGATGGTATGCTTTTTTTTTCTTCATCGAAGAAAATAAATTATATATCAGAGGCAATGCAAGCCATGTAACAAAAAATGAACAGACTAAAGTAATTACCATAGTAGAAGCGAGCACCTTAAAAAATGCTCCGGCCACACCGCTCATTAAAGAAAATGGAATGAAGATAACGATCGTGCTTAAGGATGAACCTATCATTGCCGGCAATAAATATTGAATGGCTTTATTGATTGTACCATAATTGCTTTCACCTTCATGGTCTTCTTCAACTTTATGGATCTGCTCTACAATGACCACAGCATCATCAATGATAAGACCTATTGCTGCCGCGATAGCTCCCAGGGTCATGATGTTAAGCGTATAATTAATCAGATATAAAATGAGGACTGTAAAAGCCAGGATTATTGGAATGGTAATTAATATGACTGCGCTTGCCTTCAAGGAACGCAGGAAAATAATGGTTACTACAATAGCCAGAAACAAGCCAATAATGATACTATCACTTACACTTTTAATGGCTTCGCTCACAAAATCAGCCTGAATATAGTCAGCTCTCAATTTTATATTAGCGGGAAGAATTTTCTCAATTTCTTGTATTTTCGATTTTACTTCATTGCTCAACGTGATAAGATTAGCAGTTGGCTGCTTAACAATGTTGATGAGCACTGTTTCTTTCCCATTAGCATTTATTTTAGTAAATTCTTCCTGCTGGTGAAGTTCTATAGTTGCGAGATCACTTAACTTTAAAACTCTTTTCCCATCATTTCTTATAATAAGATTCTCTATATCCTTTTTATTAGAGATTGTAGCGTCTATCAGCGTCAGATAAAGGCGATGATAATCTGATATGAGGCCACTGGCTGATATAAAATTTGTATTTTTTATCGATGTGTTGATCTGATCCGGAGTTATGTTCAGTGAAACTAATTTGTCTGGCTTTAAGACAATCCAGTATTCCTTAGTCTTTCCGCCCATGATCTGAATGTTGGCTACCCCAGGCACAGTGGCCAATACGGGCCTGACTGTATAGTTTGCTAATTTCCTGAGCTCAACCAGATCGGCATGATCTGTCTCTAAAGAATAATCCAGTACCGGCAAAATTGAAGGTGACATTTTTGCTACCGATATGGAAGTATTGGGTAGGAGCGTAGATTGAATCTGATTGATGCGGGAGTTCACTCTTTGAAGGGAAACTTCCATATCTACGTTCCAGTTAAGGTAGATTGATATTTCGCAGCTTCCACGGCTGGTAGTGCTTCGCACCATTTCCACTCCTTCTACCTGCTTTACGGTATTTTCCAGTGGCGCTGTAATAGTCGCCATCATTAATTCAACTGGCTGGTCACCACTATCAGCGATTACTTTGATCTTTGGGAAAGTACCTTCGGGGAAAAGTGAGATCTGAATTTTTTTATAAGCAAAAAAACCACCTGCCAGAACAAGCAGTATGATAGCCAGCACGGGCTTCCTGAATGAAAAAAAAGAAGAAACTTTATTTTCCATTTTGGGATGGTTTTATAACAACATAAGCGGTGTCAGATAATCCATAACTTCCTTTGCTGATAATCCTGTCCGCAGAAGAAAAAATGGGTTCTGTAATTTCAATCTTACTTTCATTTTCAAGCCCCAGCTTTACCAAAACTCTTATCGCTGTTGTATCATTGATCAGTTTCATCACCCAAAATACGGATTGAAGCTCATCAGACAGTACAGACTCTTTAGGCAACGACTGTGCATGTGGTTTTGTGTAATCGACAAACGTAATTTTGATCTGAAGACGGGCAGGCAATATCATTTTCTCTAGAGGCACCACGACATAGCTTTCGGTCTGGGATGATGAATCAGCCATGGCCAGAGTCTTAGATATCTTCCCTTTTATTACTTTTCCATTTGCTAAAGTAATTTCGCACGGTTTCCCTATTTTAATAGAGGAATCCTGCTCGGCAGGAACTTCAATTAAAAATACAAACATGTCCGGTGCAGAGTAAGTGCCGAGCGTGGTTCCTTCCTGTGCGTATTCATTTTCCTCGGCAAGTACAGATGTTACTATTCCGCTTTCAGGAGCCCGGATGATTGTATGTCCCAGATTTTTCAGTTCCGGATCGTTGATGAAGTTTTTTCCTTTTAATACATAAGCTTCTTTGGTTTCAATTCCGAAAAGAATGTCACCCTTGTGAATGTTATCGCCGATTTTTACATATACTTTAGTAACATATCCGGTAATAGGAGACTTTATATCGCCGCTTGCCAGGTAATGAGTGACGCCTTTAAATGTTTTGGAAAGTATAAAAGACTCTTGCTTAATATTGGTAATTTCAACAGGCGTTTTTACTTTTATTTCTTCTTTATTTTTTTCAGTTTTTGAGCACGCAGCCAAAGAAAAAAAGAACAATATAGATAATTTTATATTTTTCATGTACATGCTTTTTACCAGTTTCTATAGTTAAACTCACTGATCAATCTCATCCTTTGAATGGTTAATTGATTTATATTTATTTTTATATTCAGGTATCGTTGAATAATTAACAGATAATCAATCGCGGACATATCACCACTATATAATCTCGCCTTGCTTAACTTTAAAAGATTCTCTATATCTGTATTTTGCTTTTCAATTAACAGAAGTAATGCCTGGTTAACTCTTATTTGCTCATTGATGGTTTTTAATTTAAGGGTAAGCCTGGTTATATATTGGTTCCTGTAATTCCAGATTGTACGCTGTTGCACATTCAGCTTCTGATATTGATACTTACGTTGTTTACCATTATAAATGGGTATGGAGAAATCCAGAAACATACTATATCCATAGTTCTTTGGAATGTTCCCATACTTTACCGCATTGATACCACCATCGGCAGTAAGGTTTAATTTGGGCCTGTAATAAATATCTATAACCCGACGATTCTTTTCCACAATGAGACTATCAAACCTATATCTCAGCAAATAGGGATTATTGTCAAAACTAAATACCGGTGTCTGCGAAAGCCTGGGGTTCTCTAAATTAACAAGGGTAGTATCATTGATATTACAGAGAATATTCAATGCCAGTAAGTCCTGCAGATATTGCACTTTAGAAGCCTGCCAGTTAATTTCACTTTGCTGAAGATCCACTCTGAATGCCAGATAATCGGCTTGTGTAAAAAAAGCAGACTTAAGTAATTCTTTCAATATATTATTTTGTTCAGATAAAATCTTAAACAGATCCTGAAAAATTATCATCTGCCTATAGTCCTGAAAACTGATGAGATAAATATCAATAATGGCTTTACGGAGATCATTCTGATTAATTCTGATCGTATTCATCAATGAATCTTTCAGGGCTGAATTAAGCTGATTATGTATTTTAACATTTTTTCTATATAGCAGATTTCTACTGACTTGCAAGAGCCCTGTGTATTGTCCGCCATTCGTAATATTTTCGTCATACCCCCAATTGTTGCTGCCCGGTGCGTATAAATATTGCCCTACTGATTGAACAAAAGGTTTATTCATAGCGATATTCAAAAGGCTGTCAAGCCTGTTCATTTCTACTGCATTGATATTATCTTTTAATAATGGGCTATTAATTATTCCCATCGTCAGGTAATATTCCAGATTGCGTTTTTGAAGAGAATCCTGTGCGAATGAAGAAGAGCAGCTCAACAAAAGAGAAAAAAATAATGTCAGCTTTAAATTATTGGGCATATCATCAAATAATATGAAAATTCTAACCCAGTTGACCATGAGAAAAATTTGGAGAGGTATTATGTTTGCTTTGCCACCTAATAAAAATAACCAGCTGCCTTCGCGACTTTATTGTCTTTAGTTATTTAATTAATAACCACATTAAGCTTAAATTGTTACTAAAGAAAAAAACAAATCATACACAATCAGGTTGATAAGCTTTAAATATTACCAATATGAAAAGGATATACTTTTTTCTCACGTTCTCATTTTTTCTTGTAACCACAGTTAATGCACAGCAGGCAGATTCATTGGGTTACCATAAAAAAGAAAGAAAGAAATTTTATAAAACAGGTTTATTCAAAGCAGTCATTGTGCCTTCGGTGCTTATAGGATATGGAGTATCTACCATTCATGGAAACGGGTTTTATAGCAGCTATGATGCTTACCGGGACATCCATAAAATAAATTTTAAGGCTACTCATATTGACGATTATTTACAGTATGCCCCTTATGCCGAACTTGCTTTATTAAACGTCTTTCAAATAAAATGCAAGAATGATTTTATCAATACTGCACTTTTAATAGTAAAATCAGAGATATTGATGAATGCGATAGTTTTTCCATTAAAGACACTAACTCATATTACCCGCCCGGATAGTGTCAACCCGGCCCGGGATCGTTCTTTTCCTTCCGGCCACACAGCGAATGCATTTTTAGCCGCATCAATTGTTCATAAAGAATATAAGCACAAAAGTATCTGGTACGGAGTGGGTGCTTATACCATCGCCGTTTCTGTAGGAGCATTGAGAATGCTGAATAACAGGCATTGGGAGGCAGATGTATTTGCAGGTGCCGGTTTCGGAATGCTGTCGGTACATTTAGCTTATCTCACCCACCGATATAAATGGGGACGAAAATGTGACATAACACTTCTTCCTACTTATCGCAATGGGAATATGGGATTGTGTTTCCTTAAGAAATTTTAACTCTGATCATGACTTACTCTACTGGCTATCAGTCAAAACTTTTTTTACTTTTTCCGCAGTCAGTGGTTTATTTACAAAATGGTAAGCGCCCAGATGCTTCATGGCCTCAATGTCTTTTTCATTACGTGAAGTCGTGAGTATAGCCACAGTCATCTTATCTTTATTATAGAAATCCAGTTTCCTGAAGTTTCTGATAAATTCGAAGCCGTCCATAACAGGCATGTTGATATCAAGAAAAACCAGCTCGGGACAACAACCTCCATCTATGGCGCAATGCTGATCAATATATTTCAATCCTTCAGCTCCATTCAATGCGGTTTTTACTGCATTGGAGATCTGTAATTTCTTTAGAAGCCTCTCATTCAAGAAGTTGTTGATACTATCATCATCTATTAACAATACACAGGAAAGCTTATTCTCAACCATTTGATTTCAGTTTTAATAATCCTATTCATTACTTTTAAAGAACGTTGCCCGGTATTCATTTGTTTGTATTTATTTGTTTTTTGAAACATAACTCTCACTTTTCTATTGGTTTACATTAGAATAATCATTCAAGCCTCATTTTTAAAAACCATCTATTCTCCCTATTTTAGCAAACACATTAAAAACTAACCCGTAATTTCCAATGAAAAAAAATCTAAACAATCTGTTTATCTGCCTCCTTGCACTTGTGGTGCTTGCATGCGGAAAGAAATCTGAACAAGTCAAATTAATTCCGAAAGACGCGCACGCGGTAGTTGCGATTGATGTAAAAAGCATGGGATTAAAAACCATGGATTTTAAAAAAATGTTTAGTCTGAGCTTCTTAAAGAAAGAGAAGACTTCTAAGGACAGCCTTGCTGAAAAAATAAAGAGCTCAGGCATCGATTTATTGCAAACGGCTTATGTGTTTGGTAATGCGCCACACGAAACTTCTAAAGGGTATTATGCCATAGCATTCTCACTCAGTGATGCGGGGAAATTCGAAGATATGCTTAAGAAGGAAAGCAAAGACATGATTGTCGCCGCTGACGGAGATCTCAAGATCGCCGCTAAAGAAGGTGAAAACAGCATGATAGGCTGGAATAAAAATACTGCCATAGTAATTGGAATGGATAGCGGCA
>DATMOV010000044.1:0-9238 GCA_035568055.1 Cytophagaceae bacterium | reverse complement strand
AGATGCAGGGCCATAGACAGGGGATAAGGTAGAACCACTCGCGCTCCAATTATTATTGGGCACAGTAAATGTTCCGTTTACAAACAGGCCTCCACTGGAAATATTAAAATTGGCATTTTGAACAAATTGTAAATTATTAACAGTAGTTGATGCAGTCCCAGACACTGTGAATCCGCCGCCACAACACGTATTAACCAATATCGTCCCCCCGTCAGATCCATTTGTACCCGTACTAGCAATGGTACCTCCATTATTTTGAATCCCTGAAGCCTGTGTACTGGAAAATTGAAGGGTATTCGTTGCTCCGATAAAAAGATTACTTCCTGAACCTAAGATCAAATCGGGGCTGACACCCCCACCGTTATTGGTAATGCTGAGCGTGATACCGCTACCCGTCATGGTAAGATTACCATTAATGGTCAGAGTACGGCAGGATACGGAAGCTGGTACAGTAACTGTTGCACCACTGGCAATGGTAACATCATCAGCTGCGCCTGGAATAACACCTCCCACCCATGTTGAACCAACATTCCATGCACCGCCGGCACCCGTCGAGGTTATAACAGCAGCGTAACTACTGAGCATTATAATCGCAGCAATCAATGTAAGGAGGAACCGCCTTATAAGATTTTTCGGTAGCGTTAAAATACAATCAGATGTCATTTTTTTCATAAAAGCAATTTTTAGTCAATTCAACTGTATATGTATAATTTTATTTAATGTTAGTATAGTTTTATTTAATGTTATTTGATCCATTCAGATCAAACAATCCGATATATTAATTTTTATATTAATTTTAGGACATATCAAATTAACGGGATTTCAAAAAAAAAGTCTATTAATCTATAAGGAATATCAATTAATATTATATAAATTTCATCTTAAATGTCTATATAATAAAAAGTTATATTGCTGTAGTTTGTAGAAAAATATTGAAACAATATCTGCTTAGATTGGCTCTTATTTCCATTAATTCTCCTCAACGCCCTCATTAGAGCCAAGGACATTAGAAACAAATGGTAATTTTTTGTCTTTGGGAAGGTGTAAAAAAGTATTTACAGAGTAATATCCGGCAATCTTCTATTATTGCTTTATTCCTAATTGGATCAGGACAAATATTCTTAATTCAGGAAACAGGGCAGCATTCTATCTCATCTATTCACTTGGGGTTTGACAGAGAGTAAAAAAAGAAAGTCTTCATATTGAAGACTTTTTCATCCTTGGCTCGCGCTCAATGTCGTAAAGTTAAGGATTTTGTTTATTTACCTCATCCTTAATCCTTCTCCTGGGGGCATAGCCGCCAACTTAAGAAATATGACGTCAATTGCGAGGCAAATGACTCTTGATTTTGAGAGAAAAAATATGCAATTAAATATGAATGTGTGATAATATAATGCCGAAGCAATCCGGTGTTTAGAGCAGGGATCCACTGGATTGCTTCGGCATTACTTTTAGAAAGAGTATTGCAAAAACTTTTAAATGTAGCTATTTAATCATAAAGAATCATATAATTAAAATTTTAATCATTATAACCTCCAGAAATTTAAATCTGTTTCACTCTCTAGCTTATTTTCAATGTCATCCCTAAGTTTAAAAAAGAAATCAATCTTTGTCAGTTTCTCTATCTTATCAATGGTTACTACAAAACTACTTAATGGTTCTTTTGAAGGTTTATTTGGCATCAGGAATGCAATTGCTTTATACTCCCCATTACCATTTCTTGTAACCACGATCTTATAAAAATTGTCTGGGATAGTAATATCATTATTAAGCCTTCGCAATTTATTATGTAGAATACCGCCGGAAATAATATAGACAGTATCAAAATCTTCCCTCCCCCATTTTCTTACTTTACTTTCTAACTTCTTCCATAACCCTCTATTGAACGAAGCCATTTGCGGAGAGGCATTAGACAGGAAGAAACTTTCTTTCATTACTTCTTTATCAAAGGTCATGTCCTCTGCCGCTGTCAAATGTCCTTTATCAAAGTTTGTACCGACGTAACTAGAATTTTTTGCTGACTGATCATCCGTCAACTTCGGATCTTTCACAAAACTCAGATTGTCTCTTTTATACTTACCATATTTCCGGTTTTTAGTAATTATGGAGTAATCCCATTTTGCTTGCTTGTATTCTACACTATAACTTATTGTATATTCTTTATGCGAAATCTGAATATCTTCTTTCTCATTCTCGGGAAGTAAATCCTGGGATAAAGATTGAAAAGAGATTAATAAGAGGCTAAAAAAATTCAGAGGTTTATTAAGCATCCTTTTTCAAGTATTTTAAATACATTATAATGTTCCGGATTTTCAAGAGGCATTTTTTTTATATTGTCGTTTTTGTTTTTACTCATGCTTAAACATGTTGACAAGGATTAAGAATATAAAAGTAATCTTCACTGCAACCTAGAAAGAAAACCTTTTATAACTCTTAAAATACACTTAAAACGTATCAACTGCTGATCAAGTCTTATATAATAAGGTATAATCAGGTAAATTCCGGTAAAAATGAAGATATTAGGACTCCTGAGTGGAGTACAACCTATATAGATAAGGTAAATGAATATTTTTCAGAAAATAATTGAATACTATAAAATATTGAGAAGAGATTATCCAGATAGCTGGATAATTGATTGCAGAAAAGAAAGAGATTTTGATAGAGTAATTGAAATGACAGCTGGCAATTCTCCCGTTAGGGCATGTTCACAATTACATTACCACAATTACATTACCAATTATAACAAGTAAATCAATTCCGTTTTTTACTGCAATTGGCTGTAACCAATTATAATATTGTGCGTAAAGTACTATTCAAAACAAATAATTTTTTACTTATAGCATCATAATCTTATGAAAAAAAAATACTCTGAGATTCGCCCTTTATTTAGTTTATATACAGTTACATTTTTATTAGTGATATGTATTAGTTGCAGCAAAAGCAGTTTGCCTAAACCTGCTCCTGTCATCGCCAACAGCTCTGCCACTGTTAAGGGAACCCTTACGATAAATGGGGGCATAACCACAACGGATTCCTTATTTGGGCAGTATACAGGAGTAAGTAACGGTATTCAGTATGGAGTCGTCGCTTATGTGCCTGGTAGGCACGACTCAATCTCTGTATCAGTAGTATTTAATACCATACCGGTAAAAGACAGTACTTATAAATGTAGTGGCAATATCGGTGCTAATTCTGTTATCCTTAGAACAATTGCCTCAGACACTATTGACCATAATATCGGTAGTTTTTTAGTTATGAATGCAGGTCAAAATTTTACCGTCAAAATAATCAGTGCAACGCAATATACCATTAGCTTTAGCAATGTCGCATTTTCAGATTCTTTCACTGATCCTAACACCAATAAGCCCTATAGCTTAAACCTAACAGCTTCCTGTACTATGAATATAACAGATAAGTATTGAGACTGTATGTCGTCAAACCCAAGTGTACAAAGCTACCAATCATTTTAAAAAGAGAGTGGACAAGTTCATTACCTGATCATGAGGCTGAATACTTTCTATGGGAAGGTGACCAATTAATATTTTCTGAGAAGACACAATCTCTGGGGGATAGGATGGGTGATCTCTCAGATACAAGAAACCACAAATTCAGAAGACACCTATCTGAAAAATATTTCTCACACATTGGGAGGATATGAGAAACCAACCGCATTCATGAAAGCACCGGCACATATAGAGGTTTTACTGGGTGATTATATTCAGAATAAAATAAAGATCTCGTATAATTTACAGTAGCCGGAAGGATTATCCTCGCTAAAAAGCATTTACTCGCTTTTCCGGTCAATCTCTATCCATTCTTTAACAATCCTTCCTATAAACAGATAAAAACAGTAATTTGAGGTGTGATTAACATTGAAACAGCTTACATAGAAGGATCAAAAATTACATTAAATTTAATGGTATTGACGGTTGAAAAGGCACAACCACCGCGCATTTTGTAATAGAGGAAACAGGAATCTATACAGGGGAAAACATGAAGCAGCTTCGCACTATCGAGTTAGTTATAGGGTGCAATCAAGATTATATTCTAAATTTCTTTCTTAATTGTATAATAAATGCCATAAGGTCTTTTGTGAAAACATTAAGAGATAGCACAGATTTCTTTATATAACCTATCAATTTTATTGACTCCTTATGCGAACTTTCCGATTCGTCATCAAGTATATTGGATATACCTAATATATTTGCCAATGGTTGTCTTACTTTATGTGAAGTCATAAATTCTATTTCTTCCAGGCCGTTTATACATACAGTTTGATTTTGATCGGCGCTATTAAGTTCTTGCTTTGTTTCAACTAACTCTGCCGTTCTTTTTTCTTTCTCTTCGACCTGATAGGCTAGTTCTTTATTGGCATTGATTAACTCTGCTGCCCGTTTTTCCTTCTCGTTGTTTTGAAAAATTAGTTCTTTCTTTGCAATGACGAACTCGGCTGCTCTTTTTTCTTTCTCTTTATTTTGAAAGTACAACTCCTGATTGGCAATGTTTAACTCTTCTGCACGTTTGCCTTTTTCTTCCTTCTGAAAAGATAACTCTATGTTGGCGACGACAATCTCTTCCGTACGTTTTTTTTTCTCTTCCCTTTGAAATTTGAGTTCAATGTTTGCATTGTCCAACTTTTGTACGCATTTTTCATTCTCCTTGCCTTGATATATAAGCTTCCTGGTGATATTTGCTAAATCATCTGATCTTTTCATTTTATCTTCTATAGTTATGAGATTATAATATAATCTATCATATCAACAATTATTAACCTTCTCTAGTTTGCAGTAGATTATGCTCCCTTGATTGGGTTAAAATGTCACATTTGAAGACAAGTGCGACTTTCAGGGGAAGCAACTATACCAATCGTGACTGAATATTAACTGTATAAAGAGCTTTAATTATCACACCTTCACCCACTTTCTCGATAGAATCTACATCTAAACGATAATCCTCTCTATAAACAGATAAAAACAGTAATTTAAGGTGTAATTAAGGAAGAAATGAGAATTGAAAAAATATTCATTATAGCTATAGTATTTATTTCAGGATATACTTCTGTTAAAGCAGATACTATTCCCTTCTGGAGCATAAAATACAATCAGAAAATTTTAAAAGAATTAAATGCTAATTCCGAAATACCTGAAATCATTATAAATAAAGGGAAGATACTTGCCAGGGATACAATAACAATAAGTTATTTGAAGGATGTAATCTGTCGTGATTGCATTACATCTTTAAAAATAAAAGATAAACAAGGTAAAACAGTCAGAGTAATTAATGGGAAAGGAACCCTGCAACCTTTTTCTTTTAAGGTTACTGATTTACAGGTTCTGGGAATGAAAAATTTGAGCGATTACTTTGATTTATACTATTCTGAAGATAAACGATATGAAATATACCTTATCAGAATAAGAATAAGGTAGAAATTAGATAAAACATATCACTCACTGATCACCACCTATAAATAGAAAATGCTCAACTATGCAAGTATCACATAATTAAGCATTTAACTAAGTACCCAGCGCCGGAATCGAACCGGCAAGTCCTTGCGAACACAGGTGTTTGAGACCAGCGCGTCTACCAGTTCCGCCAGCTGGGCATATTTCATTTGCGATTGAGTGATTTGGTGAATGAGTGATCACTCAATACCATCAATTATCAATCGGGGAACAAAAGTATTCAATTTAGTTTAAATAGACAATTAAAGAGT
Source organism: Cytophagaceae bacterium (assembly GCA_035568055.1). Lineage (GTDB taxonomy): Bacteria > Bacteroidota > Bacteroidia > Cytophagales > Cytophagaceae > DATMOV01. Next base: position 3,525 of record DATMOV010000044.1, on the reverse strand, counting down.
TGAGAATACGATTTTCCAGGTAGAAGATCCCAAAAAATGCGCTTATTACCTGTGTCAGTCCATGACTAATTTCATTCATATCTCTCCTGACATCAGCGGCAAAGATGCTTTGGGGGCGACTGAAGTTAAAATCGTCTGACATTTGTTTGATTTTTTATTTTTTTCTTGTCAACTGCCCCTTGTCAATTGTCAATTCATTTTTTAACGATCGCCCGCACTCCACTCGCCATCAAATCTACCCATTGCTGATATTGTTTGCCGGAAGGATGCAAACCATCACCGGCTACCAACTCAGGATCCAACAAACCATTTCTTGAGATAGATGTAATGTCAAAATATTTAATGCCCATCGAATCCACTATAGCCTTATTTACTGCATTGAATTGATCTATTGACGAACTGATCTTAGCCTGATTGTTATGGCCAAAAGGCGTATATCCATAATCAGGTATCGAGATCACAAAGACTTTATCTTTATTCCCATATGCAAAACTGATTGACATCTGCAACAACTCTGTAAACTGTGTTTTATATTCAGTAATACTCCTGCCCTGGAACTGATTGTTCACTCCTATTAATAAAGAAACAACATCATACTTGTTCTTATCTATCCCTGCACTGATAATTCCATTCTTTAAATTATTTGTCGTCCAGCCTGTAGTGGCGATGATCCTGGGGGGTGCCACAGATACATCAGCATCGCTTAACCTGTCGGCAAGAATTACAGGATAGCGCTCCGAAGCGGAAACGCTTTGTCCGATGGTATAAGAATCTCCCAGAGCCAGATAGCTGATATTTTTTTTCACAAGAACAGTATCCGGATTTTTTTTACAATTCGCAGATGTTAAAATAAGGAATAGAAACAATATTTTCAGAATTCTCATCTAATTCGTTTTGATGACAAACGTAATTCGAAGCTTGTTGGATTGGATTAAGTTGGTTGTTGGTATCGAAAGTAACTAGCTCCAGGAGGTACTAACAACCAATAACTATCAACTATATGAAGCTCACCTTTACAGGACTATCATAGCTGAGTCCGAGCAGCGCGGTGGCATTCCCTTGGCTGATCGCGATCTCCAGCAAACCCTGACTGTTGAATACCACAACACAATCTGCATTTTCTTTTGATTCATAAGACTCAGAAATAATATCTGTAATTTCACGCGCAAAAGATACCGTAAAGTTTCTGTCTTTTCTTACTTTATCGAAAGCCTCTTTGCTGATGTTGGTGATGAGATTTCCATAGGTATCAATATGAATAACAGAACCGGATATTCCTTCTTTATTAATTCTAGGCAGTCTGTTCAGCATCTGTTTGAACTCGGTAATTTGTCTTCCAACATTATAAATAGAAATACCACTTGCCAGTGAAACAGCGGTAGAGGAAAGAATAGTCTTTTCAGGAAAAGTTGGCTGGAATGCCGCGTCTTTAATAAGCTCGACAATAGCTGTAGGCTGCTTATCGGTTACGAGTGAAAATAAACCGTTGTCAATCCCCACAAAATAATGCTCTTCCACTTTCATGGCGATCATCCTATCTTTACCATGCTGTGGCGCATGAACAGAAACCAGATGCACAGTTCCTTTAGGAAAATCCCTGAATACTGAACGAAGGACAAAAGCTGCGTGGGCAAGGTTAAAATGTTCGATCTCATGGCTGAGATCTACAATATTTATATTAGGATTGATACCATAAATTTTTGCTTTGACTGCGGCTACATACGAGTCTCTATGTCCAAAGTCCGACATAAAAGTAATGATAGCCATGCAGGAAAAATTTATTTATATTTACTTACCAATGAGAGTTGTATACCGGCAAAATTAACAAGTTTTTGGCTATATACTTCTATTTAATAAAATTTAATATCAAGCTGTTTTGAAAGAAAAAATAATTACACTGGACAATATTACCCTGATAGATTTTCTGGGAATTGAAAATAAGGTCATCAAAGAAATTTCTTCCGCATTTCCAAAAAGTAAAATAGTAGCACGCGGCAACCAGATCAAGCTCATAGGTTCAGTAAAAGAAATTGACGTGATCGAGGAGATTGTAGATGGCCTCATCACCTATTACCATAAATATGGTAAGCTTTCTGATAAGATTGTACACAATTTTATCATGAAAGAAGAAGAGGTTTCCGAACAGGTAAGTGATAAAGATGTGATCCTATTTGGTCATAAAGGAAATGTGATCAAACCTAAAAGTCCCAACCAGAAAAAACTGGTAACTGCTGTTCAGAAAAATGAGCTGGTCTTTGCCGTAGGCCCTGCGGGAACAGGAAAAACGTATATATCAGTCGCTTTGGCGGTAAGAGCGTTGAAGAACAAAGAAGTTAAAAAGATCATTATTACCCGTCCCGCTGTAGAGGCGGGAGAAAATCTAGGCTTCCTTCCCGGCGACCTGAAAGAGAAGATAGATCCATACCTTCGCCCTATTTACGATGCGCTGGATGATATGATACCTGTAGAAAAATTAAAATACTATTACGAAAATCACGTTATCGAAATTGCGCCGCTCGCATATATGCGCGGAAGAACTTTGCATAACGCCTTTATTCTGCTTGATGAAGCGCAGAATACTACGGCAATGCAAATCAAAATGTTCCTGACCAGAATGGGGCCGCAATCCAAGATGATCATTACCGGTGATAAATCACAGATAGATCTGCCGGGCAATCAAACATCCGGATTGGTTGAAGCGCTGGATATACTGAAAAAAATTGAAGGGATTGGAATCGTAGAACTAAATTCAAAAGATGTGATGCGGCATAAGCTTGTCGAAAAAATCATCAATGCTTACGAGAATAAGACACGAAGTAAATTTAAAAAATAGTCCAGAATGCTGAAGAGGATTTCAATACTTATTATTTCAATTTGCCTAATCTTTTATGAGCAGGGATTTTCCCAGCAGCATTGCGCTACGGATTATATTCATCAGCAGCAATTAAAAAATGATACCGCCTATGCCCGCGCCCACACACGATTTATGAGGCAAATGGCTCAGTCCATCACCTTGCAGAGAGTCGGCTCTATCTCCTATCCGGATAGCATTTATACCATATCCGTAGTAGTGCATATTGTACATAACAATGCTAATGGCACCATTGGCGGCCCAGGCAACCTGAATATTCCAGATGACCAAATCATTTCCCAAATTAAAGTTCTTAATGAAGATTATAGAAGGCTGAATGCTGACACCTCTGTAACTCGTCCAATGTTCAAGCCTGTCGCAGGAGATCCTAAATTTCAATTTTGCCTAGCCAACAAAGATCCAAATGGAAATTTCACTACAGGCATTACACGAACTTATAATTCCAAATCATCTTATGATGTTACCGGCCCTGATGAGCTCGTGTTAAAAAAGCAATCATACTGGCCCAACGATCAATATCTGAATATATGGGTCAGTGCTATTGAATCGGGTTTGGGAACCATTCTTGGTTATACACATTACCCGGTAGGCTCTGGTTTATCCGGCCTCACCAGTTATAGCAGCCCGGATAGTCTCGATGGGGTAGTTGTTGA
>DATMOV010000043.1:0-5832 GCA_035568055.1 Cytophagaceae bacterium | reverse complement strand
TTTTCCGTCCGGGATTCCAAGTTCTTTTACCAGCAGGCGTGTAGTTTCATAACACTGAGCCCTATAACAATATTTGTTTTTAGCATGATATTTAGAACAGCACTTGTCAGATAGCTGACAATAATTCTGAGCTGAGGCTTTCAATATTTGTCTTTCAGGCAGGCCATGATAAGTAAAAATAAAATGATCATAATTTTCGGTGGCCATATATTTTCTTCCCAGTTCGGCAAATGCTTTGATGAATAAAGGATGATCAGGAAAATTACTGATGAATTTTATTTCCGGAATCACTTCCCAGCTCTTCAATATATCCATTACCTTCTCTATGGCAGAACCCGTTGAAGCTGATGCATACTGGGGGAATAAAGGAATGACAATGATCTTCTCCAAACCTTTATTCTTTAATTCATCCATGGCTGATTCCAAAGTAGGATTCTGATACCTCATACCAAAGCTTACCTGGTAATCTTTGCCCAGGCTTTCCTGTAAAAGCATTTTCAGATCGAGGCCATAAAAAAGCAGGGGAGAGCCGCGATCCATCCATAATTCTTTATATACCTTGGCAGATTTGGGAGCGCGGAATGGCGCTATGATCGTATTAATAAGAAAAAATCTTTTGATGACCGGAATATCAATTACTCTTTTATCCATCAAAAACTCTCTGAGATATTTTCTCACATCACCTACCGAAGGACTATCGGGAGTACCAAGGTTAATTAACAAAACACCAGTCTTCATGGACAAATTTCAATTTACAAATTTCAAATCCCAAATAACCACAAACTTTTTGGAATTTATTGATTGGGCTTTGAATTTTTAACAGTTATCTTTGAAGTTATGTCAGAAAAAGTAAACGTAACGGCACCGGTAGAGAACAATACTTTTAAGAAAGTAATCTCTCATGCCAAAGAATATGGATTTGTTTTTCCTTCAAGCGAGATATACGATGGACTTCAGGCTGTATATGATTACGGACAAACAGGGGTTGAATTGAAAAACAATATCAAGAACCTTTGGTGGAAGACCATGACCCAGCTCAACGATAATATTGTTGGTATTGACGCTTCTATTTTCATGCATCCTGCCACCTGGAAAGCGTCCGGTCATGTGGACGGTTTCAACGACCCTATGATCGACAACAAAGATTCCAAGAAGAGATACAGAGCTGATGTATTAATAGAAGATCGTGCGGCGGAATATGAAGCAAAGGGAGATAAGAAGAAAGGTGACGAGCTGGTAAAGAAAATGGCAAGGCTTCTGGAAGCATCTGACCTGAAAGGTGTTCATGATCTGATCGTGGAAGAGAAAATAATCTGTCCTGTATCAGGCACCAGCAACTGGACCGAAGTAAGGCAGTTCAACCTGATGTTCAGCACGCAGGTTGGTTCTGTGGCTGAAGAATCAAACACTATTTACCTCCGGCCCGAAACAGCACAAGGCATCTTCGTTAACTTTCTGAATGTGCAGAAAACAGGAAGGATGAAAATACCTTTTGGCATAGCTCAGATCGGTAAAGCTTTCAGAAATGAGATCGTGGCCAGACAGTTCACTTTCAGGATGAGAGAATTTGAGCAGATGGAAATGCAGTTTTTTATTCGTCCGGGCGAAGAAATGAAATGGTATAAGCACTGGAAAGAAATGAGGATGAAATGGCATCAGGCTTTGGGAATACCGGTGAAGAAACTTAGGTTCCACGACCATGAAAAACTTGCCCATTATGCCAATGCAGCGGTGGACATTGAATATGAGTTTCCATTTGGCTTCAAAGAAATTGAAGGCATCCACTCCAGAACGAATTTCGACCTGACCCAGCATGAAAAATTTTCAAAGAAAAAACTTCAGTTCTTCGACAACGATTTGAATGAAAATGGAAAACCTTTCGGGAACTACGTACCCTACGTAGTAGAAACTTCGGTGGGAGCCGACAGATGTTTTCTGGCAGTTCTTTGTAATGCATTCACCGAAGAAACGGTTGGAGAGGGAGAAGAAAAAAAAGAAAGAGTTTATCTGAAGCTGCATCCGGCACTTGCACCAGTGAAAGCAGCTATCTTCCCGTTAGTGAAAAAAGATGGTCTGCCTGAGAAAGCGAAAAAAATATTTGATGATCTGAAACTTGATTTCAACGTGATTTTTGAAGAAAGAGACGCGATCGGAAAAAGATATACCAGGCAGGACCTTATTGGTACTCCGTTTTGCATTGTAGTGGATTACCAAACCATGGAAGACGAGACAGTAACCATCAGACAACGTGATTCTATGGAGCAGAGCAGAGTTCCAATTACGGAGCTTAGCGCTATTATTGGAGAATCTGTTTCGTTTAAAACTATTTTCGAAAAATTATAATTCTGATATCTGTCAATTAGAAAAGCCGCTGTTGATATAGCGGCTTTTTTTATCAATGGAAATTGAGTAGCTTAATTACTCTAACCGGTCACAAATGAATCCAGAAGCACTTATTATCCTGGTCTTCTTATCTCCCTTCATTTTAGCTACGGGAATTACCGCTTACGCGATTGCCATCATGCCACTCGTCAGATTTTTGCGTTTACTAAAAGGCATAAATCCGTCACAAAGAGAAATACTCGACAATTATTTTCCATATTATAATAATCTGAATTCAGATCAGAAAAAGGAATTTGAAAGAAGGCTCAAATATTTCCTCCTCGATAAAGAATTTATAGGAAGAAAAATGCCGGAGGTGACTGAAGAGATGAAAACCCTGGTAGGTGCCTGCGCCGTGCAGATCACATTCGGCTATAAGCCCTTGAAGCTTTCCAATTTCCCCCAGATCATTCTTTATCCTTCTCAGTATTATTCACGCTATACCAAAAAAAATCATAGGGGAGAGGTCAATGCCAATGGCATCATTGTGCTTTCCTGGGAGCATTTTCTGAAAGGATATAAAATCCCCAATGATGGCTTTAACCTGGGCCTCCATGAAATGGCTCATGCCTTAAAGCTGGAAGATGCCATCTCTCAGGAGGAGTTTGCCTTTATTGACCACGATGATCTTAATGACTTCTATAAAAAAAGCACTGTTGAGTTTAAGAAGATAAGGCTGGGAGAGAAATCATTCATCAGAAAATATGCCGCCATAAACAGGGAAGAATTCTTCGCGGTCTGCATAGAGCAATTTTTTGAGCAGCCAGCAGAATTCAAGGAAGCGCTACCTGAGCTTTATCTTTCTTTATGCCAGCTTTTGAAACAGGATCCTTTAAATATGGACTCTCTCTCTGCCTGACACCCAACTTTTTCCGGTCTCGCTTGTTGTTTTACTGTGAAAAGAAAAAACAAAATACATATTGGCACTTCAGGCTGGTATTATAAACATTGGCTTGGCCCTTTTTATCCCAAAGATTTAAATCCATCACAATTTCTGGATTTCTATATCACGCATTTTAACACGGTGGAAATTAATAATTCTTTTTACATGCTCCCCAAAGAGGAAACATTTGATAAATGGTGGAAAGCTGTTCCTGAAGATTTCCTTTTTGCCATAAAAGCGAGCAGATATATTACACACAATAAAAAATTAAAAGAGGGCAAAGTATCGTTCGGGAATTTTATTGAAAAAGCGGATGCTTTAAAAGAAAAGTTAGGCCCGATTTTATTTCAGCTTCCTCCCGGCTGGAAGATTAACTTTGAAAGACTGGAGGAATTTCTTGAAGGACTTCCGAAAGGCCCCGAATATACTTTTGAATTCAGGAATTATACCTGGTTTGATGACAGAATATATGAGCTGCTTGCCAGATATAATGCGGCCTTATGCCTTTACGAACTCAACGCAGTTCAAACTCCCAGAATAGTTACAGCAGATTTCATTTACATAAGATTGCATGGGCCAGGCGAGGCATATCAAGGGCAATACAAAGAAAAAATATTGCAGGGCTGGGCTGATGATTTTGCGAAATGGAGGAAAGCAAATAAGATCTACTGCTATTTTGACAATGATGAAAAAGGCTATGCAGCTATGGATGCTTTGAGGTTGAAGGAAATGGTGGAATAGTTCCTTGGCCTGTCCCCTGACAGGCCAATTTGTTGGTCAGGGAATTCTTTAATTACAATCCATGTTCCCTCTTTACGCAAATAAGTTTTACCTTTGCACCTCTAATTAATTCTGAATTGACATGTTAAGTACAAGCAACATCACCTTAAAATACGGTAAAAGAACTCTTTTTGAGGAGGTTAATATTAAGTTTTCTCCTGGCAACTGCTATGGGCTTATTGGAGCCAATGGTGCCGGGAAATCTACATTCCTGAAAATCCTTGCCGGTGAAATCGATCCGACTTCTGGCCGGGTGGATATTACACCTGGAGAAAGAATGGCAACCCTCAAGCAAGATCACTTTGAATTTGACCAATTTCCTGTGCTACAAACGGTCATTATGGGCCATAAAAAATTGTATGCCATCATGCAGGAGAAAGATGCCATATATGCTAAAACGGATTTTTCTGAGGCGGATGGCAATAGAGCTTCCCAGCTTGAAAGTGAATTTGCTGACATGAACGGATGGAACGCCGAATCAGAAGCTGCTGAATTGCTAAGCGGACTCGGAGTAAAAGAAAATCTTCATTACACCCTAATGGCTGACCTTGAAAGCAAAGATAAAGTTCGGGTACTCCTTGCACAGGCATTATTTGGAAACCCCGACATACTGCTCCTCGATGAGCCTACTAATCACCTTGACGTGGAATCTATTATGTGGCTCAATAATTTTCTTGCCACTTTTAAAAATACGGTGATTGTTGTTTCCCACGATCGTCACTTCCTGGATGAAGTTTGCACCCATGTGGCGGATATAGACTTCGGAAAAATTCAGCTTTATTCCGGTAACTATAGCTTCTGGTATCAGTCAAGTCAGCTTGCTTTGAAGCAGAAAACGGATCAGAATAAAAAAGTAGAGGATAAAAGAAAAGAGCTTCAGGATTTTATCGCCAGATTCAGCGCCAATGCTTCTAAGTCGAGACAGGCAACTTCAAGATCCAGGCTTCTTGAAAAGCTTACGCTCGAAGATATCAAACCTTCATCCAGAAAATACCCGGGTATACAATTCAAGCCTGATAGAGAAGCCGGCGACCAGCTGCTGAGCATCGAGAATCTTTCCAAAAGTTCTGATGGCAACACATTATTCAAAGATTTTAATCTTACCGTTAGAAAGAATGATAAGATCGCTTTCATAGGAAAAGATTCACTGGCCATTTCTACCTTGTTTGAAATTCTTGCTGGCGAAGTAAAGGCTGACAAAGGGACTTACAAATGGGGTGTTACCACCACCCAGGCTTTTTTCCCGAAAGACAACGCGAAATTCTTTAACCACAGAGACCTTAACCTGGTTGACTGGCTTCGTCAGTATTCGGTAGAGAAAGACGAAAGTTACATACGTGGGTTTCTAGGCAGAATGCTTTTCTCAGGAGAAGAATCATTGAAGAATTGTTCCGTTCTCTCAGGAGGTGAAAAAGTAAGATGCATGTTTTCAAGAATGATGCTGGTGAATGCGAATGTGCTGATACTTGATGAGCCTACTAACCATCTTGATCTTGAATCTATCACGGCTCTCAATAATGGTTTAAAAGATTTTAATGGCACTGTATTATTTACTTCTCATGATTATCAGTTCGTGCAAACCATCGCTAACAGAATTATAGAGATCACTCCGAATGGAATTATTGATAAAGAAATGACCTATGAAGAGTACCTGCAAAATGATAAAATTAAATCGCAGAGGAAAGTAATTTATGAATAGTCAATTGTGAATTATGATTATGAATAAAGGCCTCAGATTCTGAGGCCTTTATTGCTCATTTCAAGTTAAAATCAGTTTTTAACTCTAA
>DATMOV010000042.1:0-8137 GCA_035568055.1 Cytophagaceae bacterium | reverse complement strand
ATACCTGAAGAAGAAATAATCTCACTACAAATACTGAAGCGACCAGCACGAAAATGAACTGAATAATATGCTTCCGGATGTTCTTCATTATTTATATCCTCTTGGTGAATAAAATAAATATTGAGAAAGAAGAAAAACTGTGAGCGTGAACAAAGTGCTGCATATCGCTTTCAACAGTGTAAAGAAGAAAATATGGAAACCCCATGATTCCAGGAAGAATAAAACCAGGTGATGAATAAGTATGAGTAAGGTAGCATAAGTGGCAACCCATTGAAAGCCCAACGAGGACAAGCTTATTTGAGAGCCGGTATCATAGCCGCCTCTTGGAGTGAGTATATTAATGATATGAGGCCTTAAAAAGGCGATCAGGACGCAGGCAGCTGTGTGAATTCCCAATGTATCATAAAAAATATCTATGATAAGCCCGGTACCCATGCCGATAAGCATCATCAGCAATTTAGGAGTATCTATTGGAAGGATCAGCAGAAAGCCCAGGTATATATAGCAGAAGGCATAGCCGAAAAGTGCCATGTTGAAAAAAAGCAATATCTGCAACGCCCCGAATATTAAGAAATAAACCAGACTTATGACAAGATCTTTAGGTTTCATCTGTCCGTTCCCTCCATAGTGGCCCGCTCAAGAGAATCAATCTCAGGCCTGAGTTTGTTGTCTATCACATATACGTATGTCAGCATACTGAAGTCTGTCGAAAGAAGCACATCTATTTCATATTCCGCTCTTTCGTTTACCTGTGCCTTTTGTACTATACCTATCATGATCCCTTCCGGATATATCGCGTTGTATCCGGATGTGATAACAGTATCTCCTGCAGCAACTGTATGATGGATAGGAACGTGTCTCAGATTTACGATCCTGGGATTTTTGCCATCCCATCCAATCGTGCCATCAATATTTTTTGTTTTGATCTTTGAAGATATATACATCCTGTCATGCAGGAGGCTGATAACTGTTGAAAAGTGTTCGCTGCATTTTTTTACTCTTCCGACTAATCCTTGCGGTGATACAACACCCATGAATTCCCTGACGCTGTCCTCGGTTCCCTTGTTGATAGTAATATAATTATTAGCCCTGCGTGAAGAAACATTGATCACCCTGGCAGCAATAAATTCAAACTGATGTGTTTTGAGCGAGTCTGATTTTTTCTCTTTGTATAAGCTTTTTTTTTGCCTTTCAATAATGAGTGCGTTGTTCAAACGCGTATTCTCCCGGACAAGTTCCGCATTGACTTCTTTCAGGCTAAAATATTCATTAATGTTGCTCTTGGTTTTAAGAATACTGGCCGCATAGTAATTGGACGAATTGAAAAACGCCGAGCTTTGGTAATTATTATTTTTCACTATAAGCCATCCACTTATAGTTTCGAGCAGGACAAAAAATAAGAATGCCCTGTAACTGTACAAAAAATCAAATAACCTTTGCATTCAGGATTAGGTCATCAATACAGCTTTATAGTGTGCAAGGTTTTTGATAGCCATCCCTGTGCCGCGCACCACGGCACGAAGCGGATCTTCCGCCACGTGTATAGGCAGCTTGGTCTTAAGGGCGAGTCTCTTGTCGAGGCCTCTTAATAATGCGCCGCCGCCTGTAAGATGAATACCATTATCATAAATGTCAGCAGAAAGTTCCGGGGGAGCTATTTCAAGCGCTTTTAAAACTGCTTCTTCGATTTTCGAAACTGACTTGTCCAGCGCAAATGCGATCTCTGAATATGATACTTTGATCACCTTTGGAATACCGGTCATTAAATCTCTTCCTCTGATCTCATAGTCATCCGGCGGATTATCAAGTTCTGTCAGGGCCGAACCAACTTCTATCTTTACTCTTTCCGCTGATCTTTCACCGATCAGGAGATTATGCTGCCTTCTCATGTAATCGAGAATATCTTTATTGAAAACATCTCCGGCTATTCTAATGGATTGCTCACAAACAATTCCTGAAAGCGCGATAACGGCGATCTCTGTTGTTCCACCTCCGATATCGACGATCATGGATCCGATAGGCTGTTCTATGTCCACTCCAAGTCCTATAGCCGCGGCAATAGGCTCATGGATCATATATACTTCTTTAGCTCCGGCATGTTCTGCCGAGTCACGCACCGCTCTTTTTTCCACTTCAGTAATACCGGATGGAATACAGATCACCATCCTGTGTGAAGTAGTTCCAAAAAATTTTCTTCCGCTGTCTATCATCTTGATCATTCCGCGAATCATGTGCTCCGCCGCATGGAAGTCGGCAATCACACCATCTTTCAGCGGACGAATAGTCTTAATATTTTCGTGAGTTTTTTCATGCATCTGCATCGCTTCGCGGCCAATGGCAAGCACTTTTCCTGTAATTTTATCCAACGCTATGATCGATGGCTCATCGACGACAATCTTATCTTTATAGATGATCAAGGTATTAGCAGTTCCAAGGTCAATAGCTATATCGCTAGTGAAAAAATCAAATAAACCCATTTTAAATTGTTTTTATAAATACAAAAAATCTAAATTAAGAACACGGAAATTTACAAATTTGTTTCAATAAATGGCATGATTTGGGGTTTTTAATGTTTAAAGTGCCTAATCCCTGTAAATACCATTGACATGCCATTTTTATCACAAAAATCAATCGAGTCCTGATCCTTTATGGAGCCTCCCGGTTGTATCACTGCTCTCACGCCTGCCTCATGGGCAATTTCCACACAGTCGGGGAATGGAAAAAACGCATCTGATGCCATCACAGCATTTTCAAGGCTGAAGTTAAATGACTTCGCTTTTTCTATGGCCTGCCTCAGAGAGTCAACTCTTGAAGTTTGTCCGACACCACTGGAGATCATCTGTTTGTCTGTGGCGAAGATGATGGTATTTGATTTTGTATGCTTACACACTTTTGCTGCAAATATCAATGCCTTTTTCTCTGCTTCGGTAGGCTCTTTTTTGGTAACAGTTTTAAGGTCGGCGATCGTTTCTGTTTTAAGATCTTTGTCCTGCTCAATGATTCCATTCAGCAAAGTTTTGAATTGTTTTGCAGGCAAGGCTACCGGTTTTCTTTTTAGGATGATCCTATTCTTCTTTCCCATCAGCACTCCCAATGCTTTCTGATTGTATGAAGGCGCTATCAATACTTCAAAAAATAATTTATGCAATTCTTCGGCTGCTGCTAGGTCCACTTCTTTATTCGTGATGATCACACCACCGAAAGCGGATACCGGATCAGATGCCAGGGCGGTGAGGTAAGCTTCTTTAGGAGAATCTCCGGATGCAATACCACAGGCATTATTATGTTTGAGTATTGCAAAAGTAGTATCTGTGAATTCGTCAATGAGCCCGACAGCGGCATCTATATCCACGAGGTTGTTGTAAGAAAGCTCCTTGCCATTGATCTTTTCGAACATAGCATCCAAATTTCCGTAGAAAACTCCCTGCTGATGCGGGTTTTCGCCATACCGTAATACCTGATGCGCACGCTCGCTTTGTTTGAAAGTTTTAAAACCGGAGCTGCGGTTGAAGTAATTGAAAATAGCTCCGTCATAATCGGAAGAAATATCAAATGCCTGCGTTGCGAAAAGTCTTCTGTCGTTAATGTCAGTCGATCCGCTCTTCTCTTTTAAAATATTTTCCAATATCGGATATTGTTCTTTGGATGAAAGTATCACCACATCGCTGAAATTTTTTGCCGCAGCTCTGATTAATGAAATACCGCCTATGTCAATTTTTTCAATGATCTCAGCCTGTGTAGCACCAGAGGCAAGGGTTTCCTCGAATGGATAAAGATCCACAATCACGAGATCTATCTTGGGAATTTCATATTGCCTGATCTGCTGCTGGTCTTCTTTATTTTCTCTTCTGTTGAGTATTCCTCCGAATACTTTTGGGTGCAAAGTTTTTACTCTGCCGCCCAATATGGAAGGGTAACTAGTAAGGTCTTCCACCGCTGTTACTTTTATTCCAAGATCTTCAACAAATTTTTGTGTTCCGCCGGTGGAATAAATTTTTACTCCGTTTTTATCAAGAAGTTTCACCAAAGAATCCAGGCCGTCTTTATAGTAGACAGAGATGAGTGCAGATTTGATCTTTTTCATTAATTTTAATTGTTGTTAAATTCTCTCTAAAGTCATCCGATGACTCCTGCGGAAAACTCATTAAATGCGCTTCAGATTTCAGTCATCGGATGACTAAGCTGAACCGCCACGTATTATTTGAAGGACGCAAATCTATGGATTTTTGATAATAGTTTATCCACAATTTATTCCATTGTCATCCTGACGAAGGAAGGATCTGGAATAAAAAAACTCAGGTCCTTCCTTCGTCAGGATGACAGCAAGTGTGGTGCGTTAAGGTAATTTTTGTTGATCGGTCCAATTCTCTTGGATAATACCGATAGCGAAAACCAAACTATTTTTTATTAAATTGTAATTTCAATCCATGCTATGGGAAAAAGACTCATTAGAATTTATGATAAAGATATTCCTGCCTTGGCAAATACATTGATAGGACTGGAAATCAATATCATTCTTCGTAACAAATCTACTTGTCATGGGCTGCTTATCAGTGCTGACAAAGAAGGCACGGAGCTTAAAGATATGCGGAATCACAAGCATTATTTTAAATTCTCCGATATGATGGAGATTGTATACGATAAAGTAGCAGCTTACTAAATATGTTAAAAAATCTTCTCATCAGAAATTATGCGCTCATCAGTAAACTGGAGATGAGCCCCTCTTCGGATCTGAATATAGTAACCGGCGAAACAGGTGCCGGAAAATCCATTATGCTCGGAGCAGCCGGACTCTTACTCGGCAACCGTGCCGATACCAAAGTGCTGCTCAACCCCGAAGAAAAATGTGTAATCGAAGGGACATTCGACATATCGCAGTATAAACTAAAAAATATCTTTGACGAAGAAGAGCTGGATTATGATGAGCAATGTATTATCAGACGAGAAATCAGTCCGCAGAATAAATCCAGGGCCTTTGTCAATGACACGCCCGTTACACTAGATGTACTTAAAAAATTAGGTGTGTACCTGATGGATGTCCACTCTCAGCATGAAACACTATTGCTTGGCAATGCTCTTTTTCAGATTAAAATTATAGACGCTTACGCGAAAAATCAGAATATCTCGGATGGCTATAAAGAACTTTTCAGAAATCATGCCGAACTAAATAAAAAATATGAAAGGCTGGTAAAGACTTCGGAAGAAGCCCACCGCCAGATGGATTATAATAATTTCCAGCTCACCGAACTCACCGAAGCCGTGCTAATCAGTGGTGAACAGGAAAAGCTGGAGGAAGAGCTTAAACTGCTCGAAAATTCAGAAGAGATAAAATCAAAACTTAACCTGGCCTTACAACTTTTATCAGGAGAAGGAAACTCCATCAACCTAAGCCTTCGCACTGTAGAAAAATACCTGGAGCAGCTGAGCCCTTTTTCTAAAAATTATGAAGAATTGAAACAAAGATTATCAGCAGCATTCATAGAATTAAAAGATGTAGAAGCGGAGCTTGAGAAGGAAGAATCTTCTGTTGAACTCGGACAGGAAAGAACAGAGCAGATCAGCGAAAGGCTGAGTACTATGTATTCATTACAGAAAAAACATCAGGTTAAAACAGTGGATGAATTACTTGTGATACAAAACGTATTACAGGAAAAAATGAGCAGCGTAGAAAATCTGGAGGAGGAAATAGCAGGCTGCAAAAAGCAGTTGGAAGACACCTATAAAAATCTTTTATCCAAAGGAGAAGAGCTCAGCAAATCGAGAAACAAAGTTACGGACAAAATCAAAGATGAGCTGGAAGCCTTGCTCAAAGAAGTTGGTATGCCTGCATCTTCTATCAAAATAACGATGGAAAGAATTGCGCCGGGTATAACCGGCCTCGACCAGATCAGTATTCTTTTCAGCGCGAATAAAGGTATCGCTCCACAGGAATTAAAAAGTGTAGCGTCGGGTGGAGAATTTTCAAGGCTCATGCTTTGCATCAAATATATGCTTGCCAGCAAAACCGCCATGCCGACTATTATTTTTGACGAAATAGATACAGGCATCTCCGGCGAGATTGCCATCAAAGTTGGACGAATGATGAAGCAAATGGCAAAAGGCCATCAGGTGATTGCCATCTCGCACCTGCCGCAGATAGCAGCACAAGGAAGCAGACATTATTTTGTATACAAAGATGTTTCATCCGGCAGAGCCAGCAGCAAGATCCGGGAATTGTCGGAAGAAGAAAGAGTCAAAGAGATCGCCCAGATGATCGGCGGCGAAAAACCTTCGGAGACTGCGATTAAAAATGCGAGGGAGCTTTTGGCAATTAATTAGGTATTAGATAATTGAGGAGAATGATGCTTGATTGAAGCCTTCTCACACGACTAATAAGAGAGCTAAGTATGATGCAACCCAAATTGTTGGAATAATCACAATAATATCTAGAGGATATACTTTTTACTGTGGACTTAAAAATTTTTAACAAACTTCTTACTGGTGCGAGCAACAATTTGATATATGCTCTGTCGAAGGTGTGCGTCATTGCGAGGCAAATGACTGTTCGTTTAAAGTAATGCAGTATAAATTTTGTCACACTTTTTCTAAATGCAATGGTGGTTAACCTCAATTTTTTCTTTCTAGTTACGCAGTCATTTGCCTCGCAATGACGATCATGGTGGGAGAAAAGCACCAACAATGTTAAGAATATCCATTAATACCTTCAAATTTTGATCTCATTCCCTAATTATCTAATTTTCTAATTGAAAAATTGTCTAATTAAAATTAAATCGTCATGTCTTACAATCTACTTAAAGGAAAAAAAGGAATCATATTCGGAGCGCTGGATGAAAATTCTATCGCTTGGAAAGTCGCATTAAGAGCTAAGGAGGAAGGAGCTGAGTTCATACTCACTAACGCGCCGATCGCTATGAGAATGGGTGCCATCAATAAACTGGCCGAGCAATGCAAATCTATTGTAATCCCTGCTGATGCGACATCAGTTGAAGATCTTGATAATCTCATTTCCAAATCTATGGAAACGCTTGGTGGGAAAATCGATTTTATTCTTCATTCAATAGGAATGAGTCCTAACGTTAGAAAAGATAAAGACTATGGCGACCTTAACTATGACTGGTTCTTAAAAACGCTTGATATCTCTGCCCTTTCATTTCATAAAGTAATGCAGGTAGCGGAGAAAAAAGATGCCATGAACGAATGGGGATCAATCGTAGCCCTTACTTATATCGCTTCGCAACGTGTTTTCCCTGATTATTCCGATATGGCCCAGGCTAAAGCGGTGCTGGAATCCATCGCCAGAAGTTATGGATACCGTTTCGCGAAACTGAAACATGTGAGAGTAAATACCATCTCTCAGTCACCCACTGTTACCACTGCCGGAAAAGGAATCAGCGGCTTTGATACTTTTATTGACTATGCAGAAAGAATGTCTCCGCTAGGCAATGCCAGCGCAGAAGATTGCGCGGCGTATGTCATCAGCATGTTCTCCGATTTAACAAGAAAAGTTACGATGCAGAACCTGTTCCATGACGGCGGTTTCTCTTCGAGCGGAATCACTGAAGAGCTTATCGAAAAATTAAATAAATAAATTTCGCCAGAGTAAAGGCTTCCATGAAAAAGAAAATTCTTTCATTAGCTCTGTCTGCCTTGGTTTTCGCGCAATGTTCACAGAAAGCGACAAAAAAAAATGAGTCGGCACAAAAAAACCAGGAATGTCCTGTGCCGGATAAGATGCTTTCCAATGGAAATTATACCGCGAAACAAGCGCTTGAAGAACCTACCATTGATGGTATAGGCAAAGAGAAAAGCTGGGAGCTTGTACCATGGAGAGATATAAAATATGTATGGCTGGGAGAAGAACCTTCTCCGCAGGATTTTGCCGGCAGATACAAAATTCTCTGGACTGAATCCAGGCTTTATTATTTGGTGGAGATCACGGATAATATTTTATCTGATCAGCATAAAGATCCTTTCGATAACTGGTGGGAAGATGATTGCCTGGAATTATTTATTGATGAAGATAAATCAGGCGGCGATCATCAGTTTAACCACGATGCCTTTGCTTACCATATCGCACTGGACTATGATGTGGTAGATATGGGCCCGGACAAAAAACCACATCTTTACAATAAAGATG
>DATMOV010000041.1:0-8775 GCA_035568055.1 Cytophagaceae bacterium | reverse complement strand
AACCTAAAACTAAATATTCATCAGTGATTCTCTTCTTCTCATTTTGCCGGCAGGTATTCCGAACATCATCTTAAATCTTCTGCAAAAATAAGCAGTGTCTTTATAGCCAACTTCCCTTCCAATCTCTCTGATACTCTTTTTGGAGGTACGCAGCAGATTAACCGCCATTTCCATTCGCTGATATTCTATATAATCCTGAGGATTGATACCTGTCAGCATTTTGAAATACTGACCGACATAATCTTCTGATACATTGGCTACATTCGCCAGAACCTTGTTGGAAAGGTCTCCGCCAAGATTTTTCTTGATGAAAGCGAATATGTCAATCAGTCTTGGATCTTTGAAATATGTGCTATTGGTTGCAAGCTGTTCAACAAACAGACGTTTATTGAGAATAAATCTTACGATCTCTACTACAATTCTTTCAGTATTCAGCTTAATAACCCTGTCTTTACCGGCTAACTCAGACAATTCTTCTTTTACTGTTTCAATGATGATGTCAGCAAGCTGATCTGTTTTTGAGATTACGAAGGCAGGTATATCAAGAGATGCAAAGAAATTTACAGAATCAAATACTTTAGCCTCAAAAGTAATATAACTGAAAGAATCTTGTAATAAGCCGATCTGATCCTGATCAGTATTAGAAAATAAAAACTTGTCTCTGTTATTGAGAAGATCTTCGTTAGTAAGCTTTACAGGGTTGTTTTTGCCATAAGTGATGGAAACCAGCCGTCCGCCGGGAATAAAGAGCATGTCGCCCTCTGTCAGTTTCTGTTTGTCATCTCCGTAAGAGATTTCCCCCTTATGCAGCAAAATGATCGTGTTGCCCACATCATAGAAATTCTCTACGGTGAGGGGTTGTAAAATTTTAATGTTTTTTGACTTAATGAATCTTACACCTAAGGATTCAATAATTTTATTGTAATCTTCCATTGCCTTACAAAGCGAAAATGATAATAAAAACTACTTTGGATTTTTAAATATTTAAACAAAGCTAATACATAAAAATAAGAATATCAAGCCATTTATGGGTATAAGAATGGTAAGAAAGTTATATATCTCTAAAAATTAAAAAGTTACTGAAAGAAGATAATAATATTATTTTTTCAATAAGTTCCTTGAAATTACAATTTTTTGAATTTCTGAAGTACCCTCGTAAATCTGTGTGATCTTGGCATCTCTCATCAATCTCTCCACATGAAACTCTTTTACATAGCCATAACCCCCATGAATTTGCACTGCTTCGATGGTGACAGCCATTGCTACTTTGGATGCAAAAAGTTTAGCCATGGCACTTGCCTGCGCATAGTCCTGATGGTTATCCTTGAGCCTGGCAGCTTTAAGACAAAGTAAACGGGCGGCCTCGATCTGGGTACTCATATCCGCCAGTTTGAATTGTATATCCTGATGCTGGCATAACTCTTTGCCGAAAGCTTTTCTTTCCTGAGAATATTTAAGGGCAAGCTCATAAGCGCCGGATGCTATGCCCAGAGCCTGCGAAGCGATTCCTATTCTTCCGCCATTCAAAGTATTCATAGCGAAGGTAAAACCAAAGCCGTCATCTCCTATACGGTTCTCTTTCGGCACTTTAACATTCGTGAACATCAATGAATGGGTGTCACTGCCACGGATCCCCAGTTTGTTCTCTTTCTTTCCAACGACAAAGCCGGGCATATCTTTCTCAACAATCAGGGCGTTGATCCCTTTGTGGCCCTTTTCAGCATGAGTCTGGGCAATGACAAGATAAACTGATGCTGAGCTGCCATTAGTGATCCAGTTCTTGGTGCCATTCAGAATGTAATGATCTCCTTTGTCTTCGGCAGTTGTTCTCTGTGATGTTGCGTCTGAGCCTGCCTCTGGTTCTGAAAGACAAAAAGCTCCGATAATTTCTCCGCTGGCAATTCTTGTCAGGTATTTTTTCTTTTGCTCTTCTGTGCCATAAGTTTCAAGCCCCCAGCATACCAGAGAATTATTGACCGACATGCAGACAGAAACCGAAGCATCGATTTTTGATATTTCCTCCATGGCGAGCACATAAGAAATACAGTCCATCCCGCTTCCGCCATATTTAGGATTTACCATCATGCCCAGAAATCCCAGTTGTCCAAGCTTCTTGATCTGCTCAGCAGGGAATTTCTGATGCTCATCTCTTTCTATCACTCCCGGCAATAGCTCAGTGATTGCAAAATCACGGGCAGCATCTCTCACTGCTAATTGTTCTTCGCTCAGTTGAAAATCCACGCTTTTGGGTTTTAAATGAAACCTATCCTTAAAGTTTCGATTCTAATCGAAAGTAAGATAATTTAATTTTTTATAAAGTATATCAAAAAAATAAAATGAGGTACTGTAAAAATGAAAATGAGACCCGTATTCCGGGTCTCATCCATTCTAAAATTAATATTAAAATTTATGCTGATTTGAATTTTCTAAACCTTAAAACCGATAATTTAAACTAAAGATTAGTTTAGTCCCTTCTTCCCATAAACAGAGAAACATAATAAAGCAATTGGGCAAGCGACCCTATCGCTGCTACTACATAAGTCATGGCAGCCCACCATAGAGCGTCTTTAGCCATCGCATGTTCATTACTATTAAAAATTATTTTCCCATCTATCCATGCTAATGCCCTTCTGCTGGCATCAAACTCCACCGGTAATGTAACCAGCGCGAATAATGTGATCACGGCATTGCAGGCAATGATTACGATCAATACCTGTGAGAAAGGGAAAGCCTTAAAAAGGAACATGCCTCCGAAAATGGCGACCATCATAATAATATTCAGTACTTTGGCACTGACATTTTGTACAGGCACCAATTTTGAACGAAGAGTCAGCATAGAATAAGCTGTAAAATGCTGAACCGCATGCCCGCATTCATGAGCCGCAATGGCCACTGCTGCAGCGTTTCTACCCTCGTAAACTTCTGTGCTGAGGTTTACTGTTTTGTCAGCCGGGTTATAATGGTCGGTCAATTGCCCTTCTACTGAAATAACTTTCACATCAAATATTCCATTATCGCGCAGCATTTTCTCCGCAGCTTCTTTTCCGCTGATGCCTGAAGCTAAAGGAATCTGTGAGTATTCCCTGAATTTACTCTTTAATCTCATGCTGACCAGCCAGCTAACCAGCATCGTTACTATGGCTATTACTATAATCATGTTGTTGTTATTTAAGATTTTTTATTTTAGAAATAATATTGCTTGTTGAATACCCTTTAACAAGAGAAACGGTTTTAACAGTTCCTCCATTTTCCAAAACAACATCCGCGCCAACGATATTTTCTATGGCATAATCGTCACCTTTGACCAAAATGTCAGGTTTTAAGTATGAAATAAGGTCATAAGGGGTTTCCTCATTGAATAAAATGACAGCATCTACAAACTCCAGAGCCGCAATTACCCTGGCCCTGGAATATTCGTTAGTGATTGGCCTGTCTGATCCTTTGAGTCCTTTAATAGAATTGTCAGTATTGATGCCAAGTATAAGTTTATAGCCCAAGTTTCTGGCTTTTTCCAGATAATCCACATGCCCGAGATGCAGAATGTCAAAGCAGCCGTTGGTAAAAACCACTTTGCCTTTCTTTTTCCATTCATTGATCAATGGAAGCGCTTTTTCTTTGCTAAGGATTTTATCGGAGGTCATTATACAGCTTGTGTTTCTTTTGAATTAGCTTTGAACTTTCTTGCCACAAATAAGCAAATGACTAATGAAATCAAGCCGACAACAGAGATAGTCATTAATTGGGAAGTATGGATTACAAAGGCATACGCTACACCATCATCTTTGGTAAGGCCATAAAATAACTGAAGCGCCCCTGCTACCATAAGGTGGAAAGGCCCAATGCCACCTGAGGCTGGGGCTGACATGCCCAGGCCGCCTACAATCAGAATGACAAGACCGGCTAATGGGCTCAGGTTTGCTGTAGCCGGCAATGAAAAGAAAATCAGGTATGTCATAAAATAATAACAACCCCAGATAATGAAAGTGTGAAGCAAGAAAGCCCATTTGCGCTTCATAGTCTTTATGCTGATAATGCCTTGCCATAAACCAAGCAAAAATTCTTTTCCTTTCCCGTATAATGGAGAATTTATAATCCTTTTGCGGAGAATAAACAGAACTACTATCGCGACAAGCAGAATGACCATTACAATGATAAATACATAATTATTTGCTACTTTCTCCGTTACTTTTTCATCTACAACGAAGATCTTTTTGATCAGAGTAGAAAATCGGTCAAATTCCATAAGAAGGGAAATACCGATCAGCGTCAGTAGACAAATAAAATCAAAGACACGTTCGGCTACTACTGTGCCGAATGATGATTTAAAAGGAACTCTGTCGACCCAGTTTAAAACCATACATCTCAGCACTTCACCCATCCTGGGAATAAATATATTCCCGAAATAACCAATCATCACTGCCATAAACGTCTTGCCGAGCGGGGGCTTATAGCCCATTGGTTCCATGAGCAGGTTCCAGCGATATGCACGGCTGAGGTGTGCCAATAAGGAAATAGCGATAGTGATTGCCACCCATGTATAATCAGCATTTTTTAAATTAATAATTACTTTGGCCGGATCTATAATTGTAGACATATACCAAATGAGCAAGCCGGTAATAATTAAAGGGATGATAACTTTTAAGGCAGTCTTCAATTGCGGAAATTAAATTAACATGTTATTACTGTCAGGAAAAATCAGGAACGGTTTCCATTTTTTCGCGTTTTCAAAATCCATGGTAGCATAAGAAATCACGATGATGATATCGCCTACCTGTACCTTTCTTGCGGCAGGACCGTTAAGACAGATGGTTCCGGTATTGCGCGGCCCCTTGATGACATAAGTTTCAAATCTTTCGCCATTGTTCACATTGACGATCTGAACCTTCTCATGTTCTATAATGCTGGCGGCTTCCATCAGGTCTTCGTCAATAGTGATACTACCGACATAATGAAGTTCCGCCTGCGTAACTTTTACTCTATGAATTTTTGATTTTAAAACCTGAATCTGCATTCTCTTAATTCCATTTCGATGTATCCCATGCCTGATCGTCAGAATCGGATAAATTGACTTTTTTATTTAAACAATAAGCCTGTAAACCTACGAAATTAAAAGGATATTGTCGATAAGCCTTACCTCATCCAAATGAGCAGCGATACATAAAGCAATTCCTTTATGTTCCTTAACATTATTTACGGGTGCTAAAGTTTCGCTGTCAGCGATTTCGAAGTATTCAAGATCTAATTCCGGCACGTTGGAAATGAATTCTTTAACTTTTTCTTTTACTGTGGCGGGTGAATGTTGTGCAATAAGTTTTGCTCCCAGATCCAGCGCTTCTTTGATCTTAGGGGCTTTTTTTCTCATTTCAATGTTTAGTCTCATATTTCTTGACGACATGGCAAGTCCGTCCGCCTCCCTGATAACAGGGCATGCTTTTATATTGATCTGGAAAGAAAGATCTTTCACCATTTGCCTGATCACCAGGTATTGCTGCAGGTCTTTTTGTCCGAAGTAGGCATTATCCGGCTGAACCATGTTAAAGATCTTTGCTACTACAATGGCCACTCCATTAAAATGACCAGGCCGGAATTTACCTTCCATCACTTCTTCCAATCTGCCAAAATTGATGTTTATTACAGGCACGGAAGGATACATAATCTCCCGGGATGGGGTAAATACCATATCGCAGCCCGCTTTTTCCATGATTTCTATATCTTTATCAAGAGTACGGGGATATTTTTCAAGGTCTGCAGGATTATTAAACTGTATGGGATTCACGAATATGGTGGCAATAGTAACATCATTTTCAGTGGCGGAAATCTGAAAAAGAGAGGCGTGCCCTTGATGAAGCGCGCCCATAGTTGGTACCAGGCCTGTTTTTTTGTTATCAGCCTTATGTTTCTTCAATAAAGAAATTAGCTGGGATGGGTCTTCAATGATGATCATAGATAAGCGCAAATTGGCTAAAATCAAGGGAATTTAATACCTATTCATAGGGAATGTGGTAAATTTTTCGTATCTTTGTACTCCCGTTAACATGTCATAAACAAATCAGCTTATATTATGTCAAAACTTCGAATCCTTTATGTTGCGAGTGAAATAAATCCTTTCCTGCAGACAACCCAGGTAGCAGATTTTGTCAGAAAACTTCCTCAGGCTATGCAGGAAATGGGCATGGAGATAAGAATCCTGGTGCCCAGATTCGGTTTAATTAATGAAAGAAAGAACAGATTGCATGAAGTAGTGAGATTATCAGGAATTAATATTTTAGTGGGCGATGAAGAAAAACCCCTGATTATCAAGGTCGCCTCAATCCCTAATGCCAAGCTTCAGGTTTACTTTATCGATAATGAAGATTATTTCCAGAGAAAGTCAGTATTCTTTGACAAGGACAATAAATTCCATTCCGATAATGATGAAAGAGCGATATTTTTCTGTAAAGGAGTACTTGAAACGGTAAAAAAACTGGGCTGGGCTCCTCATATCGTTCATTGTAATGACTGGATGACCAGTCTTATACCATTGTATTTGAAAACACGCTACAAGCTTGATCCTGTTTATAAGGATTCTAAAAGTGTATTTACTGTTTATAATAACTCCTGGTCTCATAAATTTGATAAAACGCTGATCCAGAAAGCTAAGATGATTGATATCGAAGATGGCATGCTATCTAATCTTAAATCAGCTGACTTTGAGGGTTTTGTAAAAATAGGAATTGAGTATGCAGATGCTGTTATTAAGGCAGGCGATAAATACAGTGATAGCCTGAATAAACTATTCAAGTCTCTCGAAAAGAATAAGAAGCTCAGTAATTTCGAAGACGATGATGAAAATTTTGCTGATTCTTATTTCAACTTTTATAAGGAACTTGCAGGATAAAATATCCGGGCCGCTATGAATAGCGGCCCTTTTTTCTTTTTCTCTGTAAAAGGCCAGGCCGGCAGATTCGGAAAATATCCCTCAGCCAATGCATCGTATAAATGTTTTTTTACAATATTTTTTTATAATCCACAATTAAAAATCTATCCGCTCCCCGCATGGAACAGTTTTCCCGGCAAATAATGTTAAGGAGAATATACATTTATACAGTTGTCTGTCAAACAGTAAAACAAGTAATGTGTAATTTGAGTTACTTATTATATAAATTATATAACATTGGAAATTATTATTAACCTTATTTTTATCAGAATATGTGTGGAATTGTAGCTTATATAGGTAATCAGGAAGCCTGCTCTCTAATCATAAAAGGATTAAAGCGTTTAGAATACAGAGGTTATGATAGCGCCGGTGTAGCCTTAATAAACGAAGGAAATCTTAATGTTTATAAGAAAAAAGGAAAAGTCACGGAACTGGAAAACCTTCTTAAAGATAAAAATATCCATAGCCACATCGGGATTGGCCACACAAGATGGGCGACTCATGGTGAACCAAACGACCGCAATGCCCACCCGCATTTGTCATCTCATGGTGATCTGGCAATAATCCATAATGGGATCATTGAAAATTACGCTTCCCTTAAGCAGGATTTAATACTCAGAGGCCACCAATTTTTGAGTGATACAGACTCAGAAGTATTCATACACTTCATTGAAGACATCAAAGAAAATAATGATTGTTCCCTGGAAGAAGCAGTAAGGCTTGCCCTTACCAAAGTTGTAGGAGCTTATGCCATCGTTATTCTATCTAAAAATGACCCTGATCAGTTGATCGCTGCCAGAAAAGGCAGCCCACTGGTAATAGGGCTTGGCAAAGGGGAATTCTTTCTCGCTTCAGATGCGACACCTATCATAGAATACACAGATGAAGTAGTTTATCTGAACGACTATGAAATTGCGGTTATCAAAGGCGGGAAATTAAGCATAAGAAATGTCGAAGATATTCAGACGACCCCATATATTCAGAAGCTTGATCTTGAGCTTGAGTCTATAGAAAAAGGCGGTTATGAACACTTTATGTTAAAAGAGATCATGGAACAGCCAAAATCAATCACCGATTGTATGAGAGGCCGTGTACTGGCCGATCAGGGTATTGTGAAACTGGGAGGTTTGCGCCAATATCTGAACAAACTTGTCAATGCCGACAGGATCATCATAGTGGCCTGCGGTACCTCATGGCATGCCGGCCTGGTAGCCGAGTATCTGTTTGAAGATCTTGCCAGAATTCCTGTGGAAGTGGAATATGCATCGGAGTTTCGTTACAGAAACCCTGTCATCAAAGAAGGAGATGTGGTGATCGCTATATCCCAGTCAGGTGAAACGGCGGATACGCTGGCAGCAATTGAGCTTGCAAAATCAAAAGGCGCAGTAATCTTCGGCTTATGCAATGCTGTGGGTTCTTCTATCGCCAGGGCTTCACATGAAGGAGCTTACCTCCATGCCGGACCGGAAATAGGTGTGGCAAGTACTAAAGCTTTTACCGCTCAGGTTACTTTGCTCTCCATGATGGCGATGATAGTCGGTAATAAGAAAGGTTGCATCACCGAAAGTAAATATATTCAATTACTGGTTGACCTTGAAAATATGCCGGCTAAAGTGGAGAGGACTTTAAAGCTGAATGATCAGATAAAACATATTGCCAACGAATTTAAAGACAGTGAGCACATGATGTTTTTGGGAAGAGGATATAATTTCCCGGTCGCATTAGAAGGAGCTCTAAAAGTGAAAGAGATTTCTTACATCCATGCCGAAGGTTATCCGGCTGCAGAAATGAAACATGGCCCGATTGCTTTGATTGATGAGCGCATGCCGGTAGTTTTCATCGCGCCCAAAGACAGTTCG
>DATMOV010000040.1:0-4230 GCA_035568055.1 Cytophagaceae bacterium | reverse complement strand
TTTTTTTCCCATTCCTC
This sequence comes from Cytophagaceae bacterium, assembly GCA_035568055.1. Taxonomy (GTDB): domain Bacteria; phylum Bacteroidota; class Bacteroidia; order Cytophagales; family Cytophagaceae; genus DATMOV01. Next base: position 4,213 of record DATMOV010000040.1, on the reverse strand, counting down.
ATTCCAGTTTTTATTTTCAAGTTTCTCAATCGTAAAGCTGAAAGCAAAAAGCTCATGATACTTTTGCGCGAGCTCTGTTAACACATTCTCATGATATTCGGACTCCCCTATGTATGCATCTATTCCTTTTTCTCTTTCTTCAAATGAGTCATAGCCCTGATCATGTAACTCAGCAATCAATATCTCGTTAAATTCAGAAGGCACCTGGATGTTGATCTTCAAATATTGCATGTGAAATAAAATTGGACATCCATTGACCCTTTCAAGAGAAAGTTGTGATCCGGAATTGTAAGATATGATAAAGATTCTAGAATGACTTGATAATATCTACAAAGTCTCTCGATTTGAGAGATGCTCCGCCGATCAACCCGCCATCCACATCCTTGCAGGCAAATAGCTCTTTTGCGTTATCAGGCTTGCAGCTTCCACCATAGAGTATGGAAGTTTCTTCAGCGGTTTTACCATATTTAGAGATCAGGTGCTTTCTTATTTTCTCATGCATCTCCTGCGCCTGCGCAGTACTCGCTGTTACACCTGTTCCGATTGCCCATATGGGCTCATACGCAATAACTACTTTGCGGAACTCATCATCGCTCAGATGAAAAAGGCTTTCCGTAAGCTGTGAATTGACAAATTCTATATGAATTCCTTTTTCTCTTTGCTTCAATGTTTCTCCACAGCAGAAAATCGGAATTAATCCATTCTTCAGTACAATGTTCACTTTTTCGGCAAGCTCCAGGTTTGTTTCTTTAAAATATTCACGGCGTTCGCTGTGCCCAAGTATCACATATTTCACATCTATAGCCTTGAGCATTTCAACTGAAACTTCTCCTGTATAAGCTCCTGAAGCTTTTGAATTACAGTTCTGCGCCCCAATACTTACTCTACTGTCAAGCAACTTCGCGATTCCCTGAAGGGAAACGAATGAAGGGCAAATCACTAGCTGGGCATCATTGCGTACCTCATCCTTGACCATATTTACAATTTCAGTAGCCAGTTTGAGCCCTTCTTCGTGGGTTTTATTCATTTTCCAGTTACCTGCAACAATTTTCTTTCTCATCGTTTTAAATTAGTTTTCACAAGATTCAAATATAGAAAAAAACGCGATTGAAAAACAGTTTCTCTTATATAGCCGGGAACATCTTGATTTTATTAATCGTAAAATGAATTATTCATATCCAAAGCATCGTTATATTTATAAGATGAAAACCATCAAATATTTTTTATTGATTTTCCTTTTTCCTTTTTCCGCCATGAGCCAGGACGAAATAGGCTTAAATTATAATCAAATAAAAAACAGGTATTTATCCATGAGTTCCTTAACTCTGGAAGTTAATTTTCTTAAGCAAAGAATTATTGTAAAAAACACGATTGAGGATTATAGCATTGTATATGATTTTGACAATAATAAATGCGTTAGGGAACTGCTGCTATTTCCAAAAATTGATCAGGATTGCTGGGTTAAAAAAATAGAAAGAGAAGGCTGGGTATATAGCAGCATAATGGGCAGGTATTCATTAAAAAAAGATGGAAAAAGATACTTCGGACAAATTAACATGTATCCCTCCTCTTTAAAATACCTCATGTTTGAGATGAAAAGCGGAGCATGGATTTATGAATAGAATTTAGGGTGCTGCTTAGGATGTCATCCGATGACTCACCTTAAAACATATTTATTGACTAAATCTATCAGTCATCGGATGACTGAATTTTATTAGCCGCTAACTTGTGCAGTATTCAATGATCAAATATTTCTAACTTTTAAAATATTCTTCCTCCTCATCCGTCTACTATAAAAAACTTAAATAAATTATTATGGAAAATATACTGCCAATTGCCGGTTGTATCCTGGCAGGAATAGGAATATTCCTTGGCCTGGGATTCTTGATTAAGCTATTATGGAACTGGCTCCTGCCAAATATTTCGAATATTAAAAGGGTGACTTACCTGCAGGCACTGGGCATTTTAATCCTTACAAAATTGTTGTTCGGCGGTTTCGGCCATCCAGGACATGAATGGGGTCGTCATTGGAATAACAATAATGATCATTGTTCCGGAAAATGGGATGGCTGCAATTCACACAAAGAACCCGGCGTAAAAACTGAGAAATTACCTGAGGTGAAATAAATAACATAGAAGCATAAGAACACATTAGCCTGTTGTCTGCAGTTATTCTTTATAAGTAAGATCTCCATCATGAAGTTTATAAAAAAGATAATCCCGATTGCCTCCGTAATCGGGATTAGTTCTTATATCGGTAAACTTATTATAAGTCATTACAAATTATTATGCTTATGAATTTTCACCATTTTAAGAATGGAAACCTTCTCACCTGCATTTAATTTGATCAGGTAAGGTCAGCTTTCAGGTCACTGGCATCGAAGGAGAAGTTATAGGTTCCCGGCATCATGTAACCTTCGGTTATCGTTCCTGCTTCCTGACCTGTTTTACAGCAACATTGGGCAGGGATGCCTCGCCATTTTTGTATCCTACGGCGCTAAAATCGGGTATTGAATTTCCTTTCGCATCGGGCGTGTATTTTAATTTTCCGTCTGACCCGACGGAAACCAAACTGGTTATGCCAGTTTGTGCCATGGTCTGTAAACCGTACAGGCAAAGGCTGGCAAAAATGATGAGTCGCTTATTCATGATCAATAGATTTTATATAGAGGGTTGATATAGTTTAATTTCTGATGTTGATATTATCATCCATTTAAAGTAAAGACAATTCAGTAATGAAAAATACATCAGACTTTTTGAAAAAAGGGGTACAGAACTTTCTGTTCTGTACCCCTTTAATGAGTAAGATGTATACTGTATTTATTGCATTTTCACCATTTTCAGGGTAAAGACCTTATCACTTGTATTTAATTTGACCAGATAAAGATCAGCTTTCAAGTTGCTGGCATCGAAGGGGAAGTTATAGGTTCCCGGCATCATGTAACCTTCTACTATCGTTCCTACCTCCTGGCCTATTTTGTCGTAAACTTTTACAGCTATATCGCCTGCTTCAGGAATTACCACTTCAATAGATGTTGAATTGGCAAAAGGATTAGGATAGCTGCTTAATGCTGCAGCACTGCTAGTAGTATTAGTGGCCATACGAGCAACCGAAGATGAGAAGTCAAAATAACTAACATTATAACCGGGAGTGTTAATCGTTGCTCTAAAAGCATGCTTGCCTGCGGTAAGATTAACAGTAACCAGCGTTACTGTTTGCCATGTATCCCAACCTCCTGTTGCTGGTATAGCAGCATTATTGATGAGAGTGACTCCATCAGATGATAAAGACATGGTACCCCCATTACCTGCTACTCTTACTTTTATCGTATAAGAACCAGAAGAAGAAACATTGACTGTATACTGCATCCAGTCGTTATTTTCTGTCCAGCCAACTGTAGGGCCGTTTTCTGCATTTGAATACTGCAAATCCACTCCGTCATTTCTATAATACCATCCGGTATTCCAGCTTGTGCTTGAACCTACAGTTGAACCGTATTGTGTATCCTGGAATGCGGCATCGTTGTAGGCATAACCGTTTTTACCTTCATCGTAATTGGCAGCAATTACTTTTCCCGGAAGTGATACAACATTATTCGCATAAGGAGCGGTATTGTTGTTTCCTGGCTGTTGGAATAAAGCATACAGGTATCCTTTGTTCACAGTACAGTTAGCGACTTTTACGTCTTCAAGCAATTCATTCAGAATCGCCTGACCGGTAGCGGCCGAAGGCATTGCACCTCCATTTACATAATTCGCAAATGTTGACCAGTTCGATGGTTGTTTAAAAGAGCTCACTGAAGATATACTTGACATTTTTTTGTATGGCCAGATTGCCCAACCAATATTGTTCGCATTCATCAAACTTACAGCGTTAGCAATCCAGTTGTTGGAGTTTTCTCCAAACTCACCCATCCAGATCGGCACATTTTGTCCGTCACGAATTGCTAACACAAAGTCCAGACTTCCCTGAGTATCATCGTTCCAGTATTTGTGGAAACTATAAGCCATGTTGTTATCCCATTTAGGCGTCAAACCATTATAGTCATTCGCATAACTGTTTCCTTCTATGTAAAGGATATGATTATTATCAACAAGACGTATTGCAGTTGTAATATCCTTCATCAACTGAGCCAACAGAGCATTATTGTTTGCAAGGGTCCAGTTGGTTTCATTGATCAGGTCATAGCCACCAATATACTGTTCGTTTACA
>DATMOV010000039.1:0-3593 GCA_035568055.1 Cytophagaceae bacterium | reverse complement strand
CCGGATATTGAAAATACCATTAAGCAAACCTCAGAGAAAGTATCGGCAGCGGAGAAAATATTTGAAGAGTATATTAAAAAAACCGGTAAAGAGATTTTTACTACAGAGGATCAGGTTCACTATCTTAGTCTGGAGAAATTTGCTGGAAAGGACCGCAGCATACCAGTGCTTTTTGAGTTGCTGAAAGATTATGGTTTTGGCTATGCTGTTGTAAGGGAAATTTTTTCTTCACTGGAATCTTCTCCCGGTAAAAAATTTGAATCTGCGGCTTATGTTTTAGTCAAGGACAGAGCGCAACTGGTGATCACCAGGAAGGATCTTTCTGAATTTATGAGTTTATTAATAGATGAAGGAATTTCGGAGATTGCTTCGGGAAATTTCAAATTGAGTCTTAAATCATCGTTAAAAGAAAATTTCAAAATTTCATCTTCTAAAGATATAGCCTTCCTGGATCTGGGAAAATTAAAGTTTCCACTGGAGTTGAGAAAATGGAAAGAGGGGGACTGGTTTTGTCCACTGGGTATGAACAAGAAAAAAAAACTCAGCGACTTTTTGATTGATCAGAAGGTGCCATTGAATCTGAAAGATAAGATTTATGTGCTCAGTTCCAATGGTGCGGTGGCTTGGGTAGTGGGCCACAGAATAGACGACAGATTTAAAATCACAGAGAAAACAGAAAAAATTTTGTCTGTAAAATATAGCCCGTTATAATTTTTTAGCCAGCGACATCAAGGACCTTCCATAGTAATTCATTTTTAATCTCAATTTTTTTGCCTGTTACAGGATCTGAAAAAAATAAATGTTTGATCAGGATAGTGGTATACTGATTCGTCTTGCCTGCAATTGTTTCATGGGTATGTTCAATAATCAGCGTGCCATAACTGGCGGGAATAGCCTTTAAAGAGGCTGAGATCCTGACAGAATCTGCACAGATGCTTTCCATCATGACTTTGGGGTCTTTATAATATAATAGATGGGCCCAACCAGCTCCGTTGATGCTATCCAGGTAGATAACCTGGCAACTATCAAATCTCAACATAGTGTGAGGGGTTATTTTTAAAATAAATTCATGGTTGATCATTTTATAATAAGCCTGAGAACAGCCAATACTTTTCCCAACTTCAATGGTGTCGCAGTTTAAAAAACACTCTTTAAGTTCTTCCTTTTCCAATTCATTGTTATCTTCAGGAGGCGGCGTTGAGCAAGCTGAGAAAATCAGGGTTAATGAGATGAACAGAGCAGGGAGCCTTGTTATTAGGTGATTAATCGAATGTTTAAGCATGGAGCGTGACTAATAATTTCTGCAATATAATTTATATTTTACTTTTGATTTTTAGATTTTCATTTACTTTAATAAATTGTAGATTCAATAATCATCGTAAACTCATATTAAACCATAAATATCTATGAAAGTAACAGTTGTAGGTGCAGGTAACGTAGGCGCGACTTGCGCTGATGTGCTGGCATATCGCGAAATCGCGAATGAAATAGTTCTGCTTGACATTAAAGAAGGTTTTGCGGAAGGCAAAGCGCTGGACATCTGGCAAAAAGCCCCCATCAATCTATATGATTCTAAAACAATTGGTGTTACCAATGACTATAGCAAGACAGCGAATTCTCATGTAGTAGTAATTACTTCAGGCCTGCCAAGAAAACCCGGTATGACCAGAGATGATCTTATCGCCACCAATGCCGGCATTGTTCGCACCGTTACAGAAAATGTAGTGAAGTATTCTCCCAATTGCATTCTTATTATAGTTTCAAATCCGCTTGATGTAATGACTTATTGCGCTCATCTTACTTCAAAATTTCCAAGAAATAAAGTCCTTGGGATGGCAGGAATCCTTGATACAGCCAGATACAGGGCTTTTCTTGCGGATGAGATCAAATGTTCCCCAAAGGATATCCAGGCTATGCTGCTTGGCGGCCATGGCGACACCATGGTTCCGCTGCCAAGATATACTACCGTGGCAGGCATTCCGGTTACTGAATTGGTTTCCAAAGATAAACTTGATGCCATCATTGAAAGAACAAAATCCGGAGGCGGAGAGCTTGTGAAGCTGATGGGCACTTCCGCATGGTATGCGCCAGGATCGGCTGCCGCACAGATGGTAGAGGCTATTATAAGAGATCAAAAAAAGATCGTTCCTGTATGCGTAAAGCTCGAAGGAGAATATGGCATCAATGACTGTTATCTCGGCACTCCGGTAATTCTCGGCAAAAACGGTTGCGAAAAAGTGATTGAGCTTCAACTAAACGATGAGGAGAAAGCATTACTTCAGGCTTCCAGAAAAGCTGTAAAAGAGGTGATGTCTGTACTGGATACTATGCCGGCGAAAGCATAATTGAGAAAGAGAGTTAGGAAAGAGGAATTAGGATTTAGGGAAAAAAGAAGGGGGCAAAACCCTCCCTTTTTGTTATGATTTATTCATTAGAAGGAATTCAATTGCTTAATGATATTAATAGGATTCTCTTTGATTAAAGATGGATTTCATGCGCGTTCCCTAAATTTTAAATCCTCATTCCAAAGTCCTTTTACAAACCCTATATCCTAATCCCTCATTCCTATTTCATTTGGTCAAAATATAAAGCGTTCTTTGTTTATCAGTTGCTGTTAAATAGTGAATAACATCCAGCTGTTTCATATTTAATTTTTCCTTCAGTTCTCTCATTTCTTTTTCATCAGGGATATAGCAGTCTAAGGTGCCATAACTGCTGTCAAGATGTATCGTGTGGTCATTTGAATGAGTCGCGAAGGTTTGGAAGCCGATGCGTGGTGTATCAACGACTAGTCTTCCGCTGTGGTTTAAAAGAGAAACGATATGCCTGGTAGTATTCAATTGTTCTTCTTTAGAAAAGTCAATAATTCCGGACCACATCCACAAGGCTGCATCAACTTTTTCTTTTAGCTCAAGAGTTTTAATATCTTCCTGAAGGATTTCCACACGTGACGAATAATGTTGCTTTAGATACTTAACCAATGGGTCACTTTGTTCGACAGCAATCAATTTTCCTGTATATTCTTTCGCGATAAAAAAGTCGAGGCATCTGCCATAACCGGCACCCAGTTCAAGAATACTTTCACTGTGTTTTACAAAAGGATAGGTCAGCTCAAGATCGGTGAATGAATTAAATCCACCGACAACGGCAAGCTTTTTAAAAGGATCTACGCCAAGATTTCTGTAAAAGTCAAAATTCTTCTCGTTCATGGTTTTAAAATATAACATTTTACGGATAATATACCAACAAACTCAGCTTCTGAATAATTTGTCGTAAAACGAATTTTTAAAATTCGCTGAATAAATTGATATTTATGATGATCAATCATTTAGCTAAAATTAGAATTTCTCATTTTTTTCGTGATGATCGCAATCATATATAATATAGTCAGGCTTTTGGGAAGTGTATTCAACTTCCGGTTAAAATTTGAAAATTAATTGCAAAATGAAACAATATTAATTTAGAATCAAATAGATCAACTATGAATATTAAAAAAGTGCTGCTTACGCTGCTTCCATGGGTATTGTTCTTTTTAATCTGTATTCTATGGTACAAATTTAGCCGTCAGGCTGAGCCCCAGCAGGATAAAGGAA
>DATMOV010000038.1:0-7496 GCA_035568055.1 Cytophagaceae bacterium | reverse complement strand
TTCCTTTCATTATGAAGAGAATCGAAAAATAACGAGGTTAAGACTCAACATTAAAATAACAAAAACTCAAATAGCCAGTCGTTTGGGCTAACAACTGCGACTTTTAGGAAGAGTATTCTTTTAACCCGAATCTAATTTATAATGTCTGTTCCTGAGATCATCAGATTAGTTTTTGCAGCGCTGACTTTTCTGCTTGCTTTGCTCGCCGTTCTTCCTGCATCCACCAATCTCTTGTGGAAAATATCCGTGGCGGTTACAGAGTGGGGACATATCTTTGCGTTTATCATTATCCTTCCATTTCTTTTCACATGGTGGAATAACGCAGCAGGGAAAATTGGTTTTGGCTTTGCACTCGCAGGCTTTATTCTGGCGTGGACACCGGTCATCAGAGCTTTTATCGTGGCGGATAAATTACCAGCCCAGCTTCAAAATGTTTTCGGTAAACAGGATGTAAAAAAAAATATCATCTCCTTCAAAACACTTTTTTTGGGAGCCTCCTGCCAAAAAATAAAATATGAAACCATTCAATATGCTGAAGCCGATTCCCAGGCACTGCTGATCGATTTATACAAAAGCAAGGATCAATCCTCAAAATCTCCCTGCATCATCGTTGTACACGGAGGAGCCTGGGAAGGCGGCGACAGCCGGCAGCTTCCAGCGTTAAATAGTTACCTGGCGGACAAAGGTTACTCAGTGGCTGCTATCACCTATAGGCTCGCCCCAAAACATATTGCACCCGCCGCTTCTGATGACGTAAAAAAGGCAATAGCATTTCTAAAAAAAAACGCGGAGAAATTTAATATAGATTCAAACAAGCTTGTATTGCTCGGCCGTTCGGCCGGCGGACAAGTAGCTTTGGTGGCCGCGTATACTTTGAACGATCCCTGTATTAAAGGCATGATCGCGTTTTATACGCCTGCCGATATGGTATGGGGTTATTCATTGCCAGGCAACCCGCTGGTCATGGATTCCAGGAGAGTGCTGCGTAATTATCTTGGCGGCCCATATGAAAAAGTACCGGAAAATTATGAGAAGGCTACGGCTATTAATTTTGTCAATGCTCATACACCTCCGACACTCATGTTGGCCGGACAAAAAGATGAACTGGTAGCATACGAGCACAACATAAGACTCAAGAAAATACTGGATAAATATGGAATAAAAAATATCATCGTAACGCTTCCCTGGGCAACTCATGGATTTGACTATAACTTCAGCGGGCCCGGCGCTCAGATCAGCACTTACTCCATTGAATATTTTTTGAAATCGGTGCTGAAAAAATAAATGAATATTTATTTGTGATGAGCGGGTACAAATTAGTGAGGACAATGGCCGGGTATAAGAATTTTGTATAGCTTTGAATTAATTGTTCCCGGTTATTAAATTTTAATAGATTGGCAGAAGAAAGAGAAATGACATTTTTAGACCACCTCGATGTATTGAGAGGTCACCTGATCAGAATAGTAATAGCGATACTTGTTGCAGCTATTGTCGCTTTCGCGAACATGCCTTATATTTTCCACCACATTATCCTTGCTCCGGCGCGTACTGACTTTATCACCTATCGCGCTCTGTGTAAAATAAGCACCTGGGTTTGCACAAACTGGCCAGTCCTATGTGATGCAGGCAGCAGCCTTTGTGTTGACAAAATAGATTTCGCTTTACAGAGCAGGAGCATGTCCGGGCAATTTACCATGCACATCACTGCTTCACTGGTGGGTGGATTGATCATCGCTTTTCCTTATATAGTGTGGGAGATCTGGCGATTTATCAAACCGGCTTTATACCCGGGCGAAAAGAAAAGCACCTCAGGCAGCGTTTTCTTCGTGACTATACTTTTTGCGGCTGGTGTTTTGTTTGGTTATTTCATTATAGCTCCTCTTTCCATTAATTTTCTGGCGAACTATAAGCTGGATCCCAGCATACAGAATTTCTTTGATATCACTTCCTATATTTCGACCATCTGCCTGTTGGTATTGGGCAGCGGATTGATGTTCCAGCTTCCGGTACTGGTTTATATTCTCACATCCATAGGAATGATCACTCCGGCTTATATGAGAAAGTACAGAAAGCATGCGGTTATTCTCAATTTTGTCATTGCCGCTTTCATCACGCCATCACCTGATATGTTCACGATGACGCTGGTAGCTTTACCATTGCTTTTCCTTTACGAACTGAGTATATTTATTTCAGGCTATGCTTTAAAAAAGCAGGCGAAGGCAGAAAAAATCAATAGTTAAGCTACAAATTTTATGGTTACAAAAATCGCAATCGGAGGAGACCATGCAGGTTTCCAGTATAAAAAAGATCTTATCGAAGAGCTGAAGAAAAAAGGATATGAAGTAAAAGACTTCGGACCGTTCACCGATGCGTCAGTTGACTATCCTGACTATGCTCATCCTCTTGCTTTGTCGGTAGAAAACAAAGAAACCGATTTTGGAATCCTGATATGCGGCAGCGGCAATGGTGTAGCCATGACCGCCAACAAACATAAAGGAATAAGAGCAGCACTCTGCTGGACCGAAGAGCTTGCCATACTTTCCCGCCAGCACAACAACGCCAACATACTTTGCCTGCCCTCACGCTTTATAAGCTTTGACGATGCCAAATTATTATCCAATGCTTTTATAACCACCCCCTTTGAGGCTGGCAGACATGAAACCAGAGTAGAGAAGATGATGAATTGTTAGGGAGAGAGGTTGAGGGGTAGGATTTGGGATTGAGGGAACTTTGCTAGTTTGAGATGAGGGGCTCCTTTTCAGCACTCCATTGGATAATAGATATGTAAAATTTTCATAAAAAAGCAGCGTGACAAACATATATCATAACTTCACAATAAAATCACCCATCTCTAATGTTATGATGCTATCACTAAATTGGATGGCTTAAAGAACTGGTGGACAAGCAACAGCACAGGCAATCCGGAAAAGGGTGGGGAGCTTCGTTTTGGTTTCAGCAAAGACATGTTCAATAAATTGATGCTGCATTTCCTGTAGTACAAAACTCGCCGTGTTTGTGCATTTTCGGCCAACCACTCATAAAAGAGGACTTGAGAGAAATCAGATATGAGTCCCCTTCGCTTAAGATTTGTGCCAGGTCGTAGCTATTAAAGCCTCGACCTTAAATTAAGAATTCAATAAAAAATCATTTCTTCGCCTCGAAAGTTTCCTCTCTCATCATACCATGCTCTTCACCTGAAAGTAAAAGCTTACTATCTGTTAACTCTTTTACGTCTTTGTCAACCTTGGTTTTGTCATCCAGGTTAAGGGTAAGTTTTTTGCCGTCTTCGCTTAATGACCATTTCCCTTTTTCCGTCTTGCCATCTTCGGTGCGGCTAAAGCTACCGTCTTTCTTAAAACTGTATTCCAAAGAAACAATATCACCGCCGATTTCACTTCCTCCAAAATTGAGCTTGGTAGCTTTCCAGTCTTTAGCGATAAGGTCTGCCTTTTTCTTTGCGCATGAGCCCAGGGAAAATATCAGTATGGTGAAAAACAGTGCGAGAAAACTTGTATTGATCTTTGTCATATGGTTGCAGGTTTTTCTTAAAACTAAATACAATATCCATGAAAATCAACAGGCTGGATTTTTCAGATCAGATTGTTGTTAACAATGTTTAAAATAATTAGTTATACAAACGTATACTTTTTGATATGCTGATCAGGTTTCCTTTATATTTTAAAATCGTAATGCTGCTGTTGGGGATATTTTTATTCTTCTACTGCCTCGATATTGCCAAGCATATCTTTGTGATTATTTCGCTGGCCGCGCTTTTTTCAATTCTTCTGTTGCCATTAAACAACTGGCTTGAAAAGTTAAAGATACCGAGACTGCCTGCAATTATTATATGCCTGATTCTTGTTACCCTCATACTCGTGCTGCTTGGATTTTTTATTTATTCTCAGATAATAAAATTTATAGAAGACTTCGACCTGATCATCCAGCGACTCACAGAGTTGATGCATAGATCCGCGGATTTCTTCGCGGACTTTGGAGTTGATAAGAAAAGACATGAAGCCTGGATCAAAGAATCAGTGTCCGGCACATTAAAAAAAGGCAGCTCTGTACTTATGGCGGCCATCTCTTTTACCACCACTACCGTTTCTATAGTAGGCTTACTCCCGATATTCATTTTCTTCATGCTTTATTACAGAGATTTTTATAAAGAGTTCCTTCTGAAAATATTTCACAATGAGTCACATCCACAGGTGAATATTATGGTAAATAAAATTGAAAACGTCGTGCAGAATTACCTGGTAGGTGTGTTAATAGTCACCACCATTATCTCGGTTATGAATATAGTCGGGCTTAGCCTGCTGGGTGTTAAATATGCTTTTTTCTTTGGAGTGCTTGCCGGCATTCTTAATATTATTCCGTACGTGGGTGTATTGATCGGTTCTTCGCTTCCGATTCTTTACACTTATATCACAGGTGGCTCATTATGGCAGACCCTTGGTGTTTTGATCGTGATGTGGGCCATACAGTTCATAGAAGGGCACTTCATCACTCCCAATGTTGTAGGCTCAAGGGTCAGTCTTAATCCCTTCGCAGCGATCATTGCCCTGATTGTTGGCGGACAACTTTGGGGGCCTGTCGGGATGATCTTATTTATTCCATTTACAGCTGTGCTTAAAGTGATTTGTGATTCTGTTGAATCGCTCGAACCTTATGGCTTTCTGTTGGGTAATCCTGCCAAAAACCAAAAATCTAAGAAAGATAAACCGCTCAATCCTATTGTCTGATTTTCAATTCATTCAGTTCAATTCCTGATAGTCTTCGGGTCAGCTTAATTTTCCCCCTCGGTAACAATTCAATTTTATTTGAGGTTATTAAGAATATACATTGTGGGGTTAGATAATATATGAGAGAAATTTACACTACCAACCAATCCAAAAGAATTTTACTTTTATCCGTCATCATATTGATTTCAATAAATAGCTGTATGCTTGAGGGCAATGATGCACTCAGCCATAGCGGTGCGATGATAAAACTAAAAGAAGATTCTGCCGTTATGTCTGCATCGGTCGCTCCTGAGCTGCCGGACACTCTGACTAAAAAGTTAAACGAGGAAGAAAATAATGATTTCGATTTTGACCAGGTCGTGAATTACATATATGACGACTATGCCAAAAAACAGAAAATAAATGTAGATCTTGATCGGATCAAAGAACGTAAGAAGCTTATCGCCCTTACAGGTTATAGCTATACCAGCTACTTCATTTACAAAGGCATTCCGATGGGTTATGAATATGACCTGTTAAAAATGCTTGCCGATGAGCTTGGCGTAGAACTGGAAATCGTGATCGTGAATGATATGAATGAGATCTTTGATATGCTTAACAGGGGAGAAGGAGACATCATTGCTGATAACCTCACCATCACCAAAGAAAGAGATGAGCTGGTTGATTTTACTTTGCCACACAACCTGACCCGTCAGGTACTGGTGCAAAAGAAACCCAAGAACTGGAAATATCTGCCACCAGACCAATTGGAGAAACAGCTTGTGAGAAACCCGGTAGATCTTATCGGAAGGGATGTTCATGTACGTAAAGAATCATCATACTATGCCAGGCTTAAAAATTTATCGGATGAAGTTGGCGGAGACATCAATATTATAGAAGCCTCAGGAGATATTGAAACGGAAGAACTGATCATGAATGTTGCTGAAGGAAAAATTCCTTTCACCGTTGCCGATGAAAATATCGCGAGGATCAATAAACCTTATTATCCGGACCTGGATATCAGCACCCCAATCAGCTTTCCGCAGAGGATAGCCTGGGCGGTGAGGCCTGATTCACCCCAGCTTTTAAAAGCGGTCAATGAATGGATCGCGAAAATGAAAAAAGATCCGATCTATTATGTGATCTATGATAAATACCATAAGCCCCACAGAATGATGGACCAGATGGTAACTTGTGGCATTGCGGGTACATGCAGCAGGAATCTTTCGCCGTATGACAAGATGATCATTCAGCACGCCAAATCAATAGGCTGGGACTGGAGGTTACTCGCTTCCCTGATTTACCAGGAGTCACACTTTGACCCACAGGCAAAGTCATGGGTAGGCGCGGCCGGGCTCATGCAGCTGATGCCTATGACGGCGGAATCATTCGGTGCCTCCAATGTATATGATCCAATACAAAGCCTGAAGGCCGGCACCAGTTATCTGAAATGGCTGGACGATTACTGGAAAGTGAAAGTGCCGGACAGAAATGAACGTATCAAATTTATTATGGCATCTTATAATGTCGGACAGGAACATGTGGCCGATGCTCAAAGGCTGGCGATTAAATATAACCGCGACCCTCAGAAGTGGGACGATAATGTGGCTTATTTCATTCTGCAAAAATCAAAACCGCTTTATAGCACAGATCCTGTAGTTCGCTATGGCTATTGCAGAGGCAGCGAGCCTTTCAACTATGTTATCCAGATATTGGATCGCTTCGAACATTACAAAAAATTAATTCATCATGAAGGATAACAAAACAATTTGAAGTGTTTTGAAGTCATACTAATAAAGACAAACGAGGAGTTGGAATTTTTATGCCACAGGTTCATCCATTAATAGTACATTTTCCGATAGCACTTATCATCAGTGCTTTCATATTCACAGTCATCGGGATATTTTACCGAAGAGGCCTTTTTAAAGAGATCGTATTCTGGAACCTGGTCTTTGGCCTGTTGACTTCCGGCATAGCTATATATACTGGCCTTCAGGAAGAGAAAAATCTGGTAAGCTCCGATAGACATATGGCTGAAATTATGGAGGCACATAAAAGAAACGCTTACATCATTTGCACTTTTCTTCTCGGGCTCACGGTATGGATGGGTGTGAGAAAGAAGGAAATGAGATTGCTCGAATACCTGGCGTGGGCTGCCTTTCTCATGATTGGTTCGGTCGGGATCGGATTTCAGGGATATTCAGGAACACAAATGGTCTTCAGGGAAGAAAAAGGAATAAGAAGCCATCACCAAATGGAAAGACTACCGGCAAAGATCAGTCCTGAAGAGGACATTTTTTAGGATCTGTTAATGTGCCGAAGTCTTAAAGTCGGCAGCTACATTTACCACAAACCATAGCTATCCGGTCAGGCTTAGAGCATCTAATAAACATTAGTATAGTTTGACGGTTTGTATTTTTAAAATCGGCGGCTTCTTCAGGCACTTCGGCCAAATAAGCAACGAAAATATAAAACTATCAATATGGAAAGACAGAATGTTAGCCAGAAATTGATCAGCAGCCATCTTATTTCAGGCGAGATGAGACCTGGGACTGAAATCGGTTTAAAGATTGACCAGGTATTACAGCAAGATGCCACCGGCACATTAGTAATGCTTGAACTGGAAGCGTTTGATTTAGATAAAATCAAAGCAGAAATAGCGGTTCAATATATCGACCACAACCTGCTTCAAACAGATTATAAAAATATGGACGACCATGTTTTTTTACAGTCAGCCGCAGCACGCTTTGGCTATTGGTTTAGCAGATCAGGAAA
>DATMOV010000037.1:0-19562 GCA_035568055.1 Cytophagaceae bacterium | reverse complement strand
CTCTGAATTCTTGCACCCTTCCTGGTAATTTTTTGTATGATTTTGTAACTTCTGAAATATTGTTCCGTAAAAGAAGTCTAATGATATTCTTATGAACAAAGTCAATCAGGTGTTGTTAGTAGATAATGATCTGCGCTCCAATTCAGAAAAGGAAAATCTCATTAAACAATCGGGTCTGAGTGAACAGGTTAAAGTCACAGTCAATGGTGGGCATGCCTTACTTTATCTTGATCAAATAAGCCATAAATTGAATGATGATTCAAGGGTGGTCATTCTTCTGAATATGGAAACCCCTATCGCAAATGGATTTGATTTTTTAAATGGCTATAAAATCTATAACGGGATCAATAAAAAAAATACGCTGATCATCGTAATGGAAGATAACCTTTGTACTGAAAAAATAGAAAAGACCAAAGGGCTTGGGGTTTGTAACTTCATAAATTCCAGTTTCTCAATAGATACATTAAACCAGATTGTCGATAACCATTTCAATCCATTATCTATCGCTGAAACAGGCTCTTTGATACCATCAAAAAAGAAGAATACTATAAAAGCACAACCCCCTGCAGGCTGGACTGAATATGGCCAGGCTAATGTCTAAAGTCTAACTCCTATTTTTTAATGATCTTTACTTCCACTCTCCGATTAAGCTTACGCGTTTCTTCTTTCGCATTGCTGGCAATTGGCTTGCTTCCTCCATATCCTTTACCCGCTATTCTTTTTCCTTCTATTCCTTTTGATACCAAATAATCTTTTACGGTTTTTACTCTATCCTGAGAAAGCTTTAAGTCCTTATTAGCATCTCCTTGATTATCTGTATGTCCTCCCAATTCTATTTCCATAGTAGGATTATCCTGTAAAATAGAAGCAAGCCTGTCCAGTTCCGGATAGGATTCCGGTAAAAGCTGAGATGTCCCTTGTTTAAAAAATACATTCTGAAGTGAAACAGATTGCCCTACTTCAATAGGGATCAGGTAAAGATCTTCATGAACTTCCTGATATTGTTTGATGTCTGTTAAGTCAAGATTTTCATTTAGCGCGATATAACCTTGCGCTTTTCCATGAAATCCGTAATTCATTCCATACGGAAGAATAATTTTGTATGCACCCGTGGTAGAATTGCTGCGCGCATTGCCTTGTACCTTCCCATTGTTAAGTTGCTCGTAAGTAATGTCGGCAGAAAGAGGTTGTTTTGTTTTTGCATCATATACCTTACCCGTGACCATGACTACAGGGTCTGGTTGAAGCTCCTTCATAAGTTTTATTCTTTCAATATCGGCTTTCCCATAAGAGTTTTTATAAGTAACCATGAAAGCATAATCACCTGATGCCGCGATAGAGTAGTAAGAATCATAATCATCAGAATTGATGGTGTTGCCCATATTCACTGGATCGGACCATTGAGTCCAGGAATCATCGAGCCTTTTCGCAACCCATATATCCTGATCGCCAAAGCCACCTGGCCTTTTACTTGAGAAATACATTGTTTTGCCATCTGCGGCAAGGAAGGGGGACACGTCTTTTACTGATGTATTTATTGTCGGACCAAGATTCATAGGTTTCGTCCATGTACCATCTTTTTCCAGAAAGCTTGCATATATATCAGCAGGTGTGCCTTCTACCTCTGAAAGATACATGACAAGCACATTTCCATCAGTGCTCAAATATCCGCCATAAGTGCTTCCCTGGTTCATCTCTACAAATCCTTTGATATCAAGCATCTGAGGGACTGTCCAGCTATTGCCGCTTTTTTGGCAAAAAGAAAATCCTGTCCCAATGTATTCCCCATTTTTGTATGCCCCACGGATCATGATGGTATTTCCATCGGGAGTTACTGTCAGAATATTATTGTATTTCCTTTTATTAAGCGGCGAGCCCATGTGGCGTGCCATACTCCAGGTACCATCAGGTTGCAGTTCAGTATAATATATATCCTGGGAGTCATTAACTTCTGCATATTTAGTATTGTTGGGGTCTCCTTCCCTTACAAAATAAAGAGTCTTGCCATCAGGTGAAATGATTGGAGATAGCTCCTCATATTCACTGTTGACATTGGGTCCCAGATTTTCCGGCGTATAGGTGACATCAGTTTGGGCGAATGCATGATAACTTATTGTTACAATGACTAAAAAAATATATGTGAACTTCATATCTGTTTTGTTTTTAACATTCTAATTTAAAAAAATAACATTAGAATCTAAATTTTATGCTTTTTTCATGCCTTTAAAGTGACTATTCACCACAGAAACACAAAGCACACAGAGCTGCACTTAGGCTAATTTTTTGGGCAAATTGCAAATTATATTGATGTATTATCCAAAGATCATCTCCGTGTTTCTTTGTGTTCTCCATCTTTCAGTGGTTTTATTTCTTTCTTTTGCCCCTGAGTAGTGCCATTGAAACAACTCAGAAAATGAAATTGATTATTTTATCCTTTCCTGACAAAGCAAACCTTGATAATTCTGACGCTTCACTTCCTTTCTATTCTGATCAGCGATCTTCAGCACCACATTCTACTCTTACCATAATGATCAAATGTATCATCGATTTCAACAGCAGTATATGGGATTGAGAAAGAATGCCTGATTAATATAAAATAGCCATCTTGTTTTTTTAAAACCATTTTTTATTTATTTTAGCCCTGCATATTTTTTAACCACAAATTCTATATACGAATGGCCAACGAAGCAGAATTAATCCTGGACGGAAAAAGTTACAAATTCCCGGTCCTCGAAGGAACAGAAAAAGAAAAAGCTATTGATATCAGCAAACTCAGAGACCTTACCGGCTATATTACACTGGATACGGGCTATAAAAATACTGGTGCCACCCAAAGCGCTATTACTTTTCTTGATGGCGAACTGGGAATCTTAAGATACAGAGGATATCCTATCGAGCAGCTTGCCGAGAAATCAAGCTTCCTGGAAGTATCCTACCTTCTGATTTATGGTGAATTGCCAACCAAAACACAGCTTGATGTATTTAAAGACAGAATCACCAAGCATACAAACCTGCACGAAGATTTTAAAAAAATATTTGACGGATTTCCTTCCAGCGCACACCCGATGGGGGTCTTATCCTCCCTGGTAAGTTCGCTGACAGCCTTCTACCCTGGTTCAATTGACCCAAAAGTGGATGATGAAGAACTCGATCTTACCATCGTAAGGCTTATGGCTAAGCTGCCAACCATTGCAGCATGGTCATTGAAAAACTCCAAAGGCCAGCCTTTGATGTATCCAAAAAATAATCTTGATTATTGCTCAAACTTCCTATACATGATGTTCGGTATGCCGAACCAGGAATATGAAGTTGATCCTGTTGTTGCTGAAGCATTAAATGTCCTTCTGATACTTCACGCCGACCACGAACAGAATTGCTCTACCTCTACCGTACGTATTGTGGGCTCTGCACAGGCAAGTCTTTACTCTTCAGTAGCCGCAGGTATCAATGCACTTTGGGGCCCTCTGCATGGTGGAGCTAACCAGGCGGTGATTGAAATGCTTGAAGAAATTAAGAAAAATGGCGGTGATGTAAATAAGTACCTGAATAAAGCCAAAGACAAAAACGATACTTTCAGGCTTATGGGCTTCGGACACCGTGTGTACAAAAACTTTGATCCAAGAGCGAAGATCATCAAGAAAGCATGTGATTCTATACTTGCCAAGCTTGGCGTAAAAGATCCTATTCTTGACATTGCCAAAGGACTTGAAGAAGCTGCTTTAAAAGATCCTTACTTCATTGAAAGAAAATTATATCCTAACGTAGACTTCTACTCAGGTATTATTTACCGTGCCCTTGGCTTACGCACTGACTTGTTCACTGTGATGTTCGCCTTAGGACGTCTCCCAGGCTGGATCGCTCAATGGAAAGAAATGAGAGAAGCAGGCGAACCAATCGGCAGGCCAAGACAAGTATACATCGGCCATACTACCAGAGATTATGTGGGGATTGATAAGAGGAAATAAGTTGGATTTTAGAGATTAGACTTTAGATATTAGAAAACAAAAAAACCAGTCGTAGGGCTGGTTTTTTTGTTTTATTCAGGCTTTACTCTTATGGAGGATTTTCTCTCGTCTTGGCCTGCCTTCACTGAGATACAAACTCCGGATATAATCCGGAACTACGTGATTCAATTTTCCCAAATGACTAATGACAATTGACTGCCTTCTCAAGCACTGCTTTATATCTCCAGCACTCTGCACGCAACACTAGCGCCCGTTACATCCTCACCCTCTCCACCCTCAACCCATCCATCGCATTTTCACGCAAGCCCGATATATTTTTCTGAGAGAGGCGCAGGGTAGCATCGTAATACAATATGATCACAGGAGCTTCGTCTATAACGATCTGATCCATTTGCTGATAGAGCTTATAGCGTTTCTGCTCGTCTCCCTCCCGTTGTGATTGTTCGTAGAGCTTATCAAAAAGATCATTCTTAAAGTGAGTGCGATTGGGACCGGCTGGAGAAAAGTTTTTGCTATAAAATAATACCAGAAAATTCTCAGGGTCGGGATAATCAGCTATCCATGCCGAGCGGAAGATCTTCGCGATTCCTTTATCGACCATTTCAATATGGGTGGGAAAAGCATTCATTTCAATCGTCACTTTGATTCCAAAGTTGCTCCACTGCTTTTGCAAAAATTCAGCAAGGTCGCGATAGGTGGGGTTTACAAAAAATTTCATCTCCGGTAATTTCTTACCTTTCCCATATCCCGCTTCAATCAAAAGTTTTTGCGCTTTAGCAATGTCGAATTTAATTCCATTTACTTCATGGCCCTTCATCAGCATAGGCGGGATCATGCCCGCATGACCAGCCTGCCCAAGGTCGCTGCGCAGATAATCTATCAGCTCATCCCTGTTGATTGCATAACTCAGTGCCTGCCTCACACGTTTGTCAAGCAAAGGATGTGGCTCATTATAAAATTTATTATCCAACTGAAATCCGATATATTCAGTGCTGAGATATGGAATTTTTGTTATCTGAAATTTATCAGTCATCTCTTTTTTAATATTCCCATCCGACTGAATGATCTGCTCCCTCACGCTTTCTTCCGTGACATTAAAAATATCGAGATTACCTGCATAGAAATTTCTATACGTCTGATTTATATCTGGAATAAATGACACGCTGACTCCATCGATATAAGGAAGGCTTTCTCCTTTTTCATCCTTTCTCCAGTAATCAGGATTCTTTTCGAAAAGCAGCGCATTGCCTTCATCCCAGCTTCTAAATCTGAAAGGGCCGGTGCCGACGGGGTTTCGTCTGAAGTCCTTTCCTTGTTTTTGTATTCCTTCTTCAGGCACGACAAAAGCGAAAGGCATACACAGAATTTCAAGAAAGGGAGGAAAAGGTTTATTTAGATAAATGCTGAAAGTATAATCGTCTTCCGCTTTAAAGCATGTATCGGAAAAACTGCCGTGAGCATTCCTTAAAACTTTGTCATTAAATATCCAGGCACCAGGACTAGCAGTATTTGTATCGAGAATTCTTTTAAAGCTATAGACGAAATCAGAGGCTTTTACTTCCCTGCCCTTTCCATCAGAAAATATTTCCGAATCGTGAAACCTGATATTTTTGCGCAGAAAAAACGTATAAACTTTCTGATCTTCGGAAATAGTCCAGTTTTCTGCCAGCGCAGGTATAACTTTCAGGCTGTCATTAAATTCCACCAACCCATTATACAATTGTGTGACCGCCCAGGTGTTGGCCTGATTTTTTGAAAAGGCAGGATCCAGCGAGCTAAGTCCTTCTGCCTGGTTATATCTGAATACCTTGAGCTTAGCATTTTTATTTCTTTTTTTTCCACAGGCAGTCGGTGCAAAACTTGTGAATACAAGTAGAAAACATGTGCATAACGGCAGGATAAGTTGTTTCAACATTTCTATATTAACATTTTATTAAGGCCTATATTTGTCAATTCTGTCGGATAAAAAAAGAAACAAAGTCAGTTCATGGAGATTACTTATTATGGTCATTCCTGTTTTTTAGTCAACATTGGCGACTTCAGGGTGCTTTTTGATCCATTTATTTCTCCAAACCCAAAGGCTGCAAATATAGATATTAATACGATTGAAGCTGATTATATTCTATTATCGCATGGCCATAATGACCACATGGCTGATCTTGAAGCGATCGCGAAAAGAACCGGCGCAACGGTGATCGCTAACTTCGAGATTGTAACCTGGCTCAGGAAAAAAGGTTTGGAAAACACGGTAGCGATGAATATCGGCGGAAAGGTGACTATGGATTTCGCGATTGTAAAAATGGTGAGGGCTGTACATTCAAGTCAGCTGCCTGATGGGTCTTATGGTGGCGCTCCGGCAGGATTTATAATTGAGACAGGTGAAAGCACATTTTATTATTCAGGAGATACAGCACTTCATCTGGACATGAAACTGATCCCGGATATGAATCACATAGATTTTGCGTTCATATCTCTTGGGGATACATATACTATGGATGTGGAAGATGCCATCGTAGCATCAAATTTTGTCGGCACAAAGAAAATTATAGGCATGCATTTCGACACATGGCCTGATATTGAAATTGATCATGAAACATCAGTTTTAATGGCAAGCAGGAATGAAAGAGAACTCATTCTGATGGATATTGGAGAAACAATTAAAATGTAATTATACAATGGGCAAGATCATCGCAATCGCAAATCAGAAAGGCGGAGTAGGAAAAACTACTACAGCCATTAACCTTGCAGCCAGTCTGGCAGCATTGGAACAAAGAACGCTATTGGTGGATGCAGATCCGCAGGCAAACTCCACTTCAGGACTTGGCTATGACCCAAGACAGATCAAAGACGGGATCTACGAATGTATGATAGATGGCATTGAGGTCACCGGCCTGATCAGAAATACAACAGTTCCTTTTCTGGATCTCATTCCTTCCAACATCGAGCTGGTAGGGGCTGAATTGGAAATGATCAACCTGGCGGGCAGGGAACAAAAGATGAAAGAAGCACTTCAAAACATAAAAGATAATTATGATTATGTGATCATAGACTGCTCACCTTCCCTGGGATTAATTACTGTCAACGCCTTGGTAGCCGCGGATTCTGTGCTGGTGCCGGTACAATGTGAATATTTCGCGCTTGAAGGATTAGGAAAACTTTTGCATACCATCCGCTTGATCCAATCAAAATTAAATACCGAACTTGAAATAGAAGGCATACTTCTTACCATGTATGACATGAGAATCAGATTATCAAATCAGGTGGTGGATGAAGTGAAGAGCCATTTCCATGACCTTGTTTTCAATACCATCATACCAAGAAATATCAGATTAAGCGAATCGCCAAGCTTTGGCTTACCTGTAATCGCGCATGATGCTGAAAGCAAGGGAGCTATCAGTTACTTAAACCTCGCTCAGGAGATACTCGAAAAAAACGGCGTGGCGGTCGCCTAGTACCGCCGGAAACCGGAAATAAATAAAACGAACATATTACCCGGCTTTCAGCTTTAAGCTCTGTGCTTTCAGCTTTAAGCCTTAAGCTTCAAAAATAATGAGCGATAAGAAACCACCTCAAAAAAGAAACGCGTTGGGCAGAGGGCTGTCAGCATTGATTGACGACTCTGATTTTAAGACGGAAAAAAAAATAGAGGCGGATGCTGCAGCGAAGTCTCTGAATGAAATTTCCCTTGATAGCATTGAGGTGAATCCATATCAGCCCAGAACACATTTTGACCAGGAAGCGCTGCAGGAATTATCCGATTCCATCAAAACACAGGGAATCATACAGCCAATTACAGTCAGGCAACTCTCTCCAAATAAATATCAGCTGATATCAGGAGAAAGAAGGTTGCAGGCCTCAAAACTTGCCGGATTAAAAAATATTCCTGCCTATATAAGAACCGCCAACGACCAGCAAATGCTGGAGATGGCGCTGATCGAGAACATTCAGAGAGAAAATCTTAATGCGCTTGAAATCGCTTTAAGCTATCAAAGGCTGATCAGTGAATGCCATCTGAAACAGGAAGAGCTGGGTGACAGGGTAAGCAAGAACCGGACTACTGTCAATAATTATCTCAGACTTTTAAAATTGCCGCCCGATATTCAGGCTGCTCTCAGGGATAACAAAATCAGCATGGGCCATGCACGCGCTATTGTCAATGTCGAAAATGTAGATGTACAGCTGGCGATATTCAAAAAAATTATCAGCGAAGATCTTTCCGTGAGAAAAGCTGAAGAGCTCGCAAGGGATATGGGCAAAGTGCCGGAGAAAAAATCGTCTAAAGCAACAAAAAGTTCTTCAACAAGTTATGAAATCCAGAGTCTGCAGAATAAATTGTCCTCACATTTCGGGACAAAAGTTCATTTGAAAGCGGATCAGGAGAATAAAGGGGAAATAAAAATTCCTTTTGTATCCGTGGAAGATCTGAACAGAATCCTGGAAATTCTTAACGTATAAATGTTCCGATATCTTTTTTTATTTATTTTACTTTTAACGTCATCCTCTGTCTCCCAGGCACAGGACAAAGCCGCCGACAAGGAAGAGCGTAAAAAGATAAAGCGTCTGAATTCCACGCCAAGAAAAGCCACAATCATGTCAGCGTTAGTACCAGGTCTTGGCCAAATCTATAATAAGCAATATTGGAAAGCGCCTATCGCATGGGTGGGATTGGGAGTAACGGGTTATCTATACATTAGTAACAAAACTTTCTTTAACGAGTTTAAAAGTGAATATCAAAAGTTTGCTCCAAGCTCAATCGATACAAATAATACGATCATTAATGGTTATCACGTAGCTAATAAAAGTGCCGACCAACTCGCTAAAGAACGTGATACATATCGATACTACAGAGACCTTGACTTGCTCATTGGTTTAGGGATCTATGCTTTGAATATTATCGATGCCAATGTGGGCGCACATCTTAAAGAGTTTAACATCAACGACAACCTTTCACTAAAAGTAAAACCGCTTTTATATGCGAATATAAATCGCCAATTTACGACAGGTTTAACATTAACATTCCGATTTAAGAAATGAAAATTCTGATCCTGGGCTATGGCAAAATGGGTAAAATCATAGAGCAGACAGCCCTTAACCGCAAACATAGCGTACCTTATAAAATTGATGTCAGTAATAAAGCGGAACTTTTAACGCTGAACAATAAACTTGTGGATGTAGCCATAGAATTTTCTCAGCCAGAAAGTGCCTATACCAATATTAAATATTGCCTTGAGCATGGAATCCCTGTAGTTTCAGGAACTACGGGCTGGCTGGAAAAGAAAAAAGAGATTGAAGAAATCTGCAAAGAAAACGATGGCGCGTTTTTCTATGCTTCCAACTATAGTGTTGGCGTAAATCTGTTTTTCCATTTTAATAAGATTCTGGCAAAGATCATGAACGGCTATCCTCAATATGAGGTGAGCATGGAAGAGATCCACCATACCCAGAAAAAAGATGCGCCAAGCGGCACAGCGATCACGCTGGCAGGAGGTGTTATTGGCAATGTAAAAGCAAAATCCAAATGGGTAAATCATGATACAAAAGCAAAAGAAGAGCTTGCTATTATTTCAAAAAGAATAGACCCGTATCCCGGCGAGCATACAGTAATTTATAATTCCAGCGTTGATACAATAAAAATTCAGCATACTGCCCATAGCCGTGAAGGATTTGCTGAAGGTGCCGTCATCGCCGCAGAATGGCTGCACGGGAAAAAAGGAGTATTCGGTATGGATGATATGTTAAAAATTAATTATTAATTCTTTAAGAGATGAACCTGAAGTTCTGGAAAAAAAAACCAAAGAAAGTAAAAACCAAATCGAGAGAATGGTTTGATGCCATATTATTCGCAGTCATAGCAGCCACCCTGATCAGATGGTTTTTTCTTGAAGCATTTACCATCCCCACTCCTTCCATGGAAAAATCTTTGCTGGTGGGAGATTTTCTTTTTGTCAGCAAAGTAAATTATGGTGCAAGAACGCCCAAGACACCTTTGCAAGTACCACTAACACATCAAAAAATCTGGGGCACCAATATTCCTTCTTATGTAACCTGGATACAACTTCCTCAGTACCGATTACCGGGATTATCTTCCGTAAAAAGAAATGATGTAGTAGTATTTAATTATCCTGTGGAATTTGAATATCCTACAGATTTGAAAACCAACTACATTAAAAGATGTATTGCTATTGCAGGTGACACCATACAGGTAAAGGATATGCAGGTTTATGTAAATGGCACAGCTACAGAGAATCCTCCGAAAGCACAGTATCGGTATTTTGTTAAGACAGTAGATCCCCTGGGGAAAACTTTTAAAAAGCTTGGAGTTGAAGCTCATTTAATACAAAATGGCTATGTAATTTATGCCATGCCAGAAGTTGTCGATAGGCTAAGGCAACTGCCTGAGATTACAAGTATAATACTTGATAAAAGAAATAAAGAAGAGCCGGAACCGAGGATCTTTCCAAATGTCTCAAAATTTCCATGGAACGAAGATAATTTCGGACCTCTTTGGATACCTAAAAAAGGAGCAACGATCAAACTGGATTCAACCAATCTTTTGATCTATGGATCGGTGATCGCTAATTACGAAAATAATGACAAGACTGAATACATCGACAAGGACAATACACTCATGATCGATGGCAAAGCAGCCACAGAATATACTTTTAAACAAGATTATTATTTCATGATGGGCGATAACCGCCACAATTCTTATGACTCCAGATTCTGGGGCTTTGTACCTTCTGACCACATAGTAGGAAAAGCCCTATTCATATGGCTCTCCGTAGACCCTAATCCTGAAAAATGGTACAAGAAGATCAGGTGGGAGAGGTTGTTTAATGTGATAAGGTAGGCGTTGGTTGCTTTTCTGCTGGCTAAAAGTTTACAAACTGTCTGAATCATGATTTTCAGGATTAGATAAATAGGATTTTATGGAGCTGGATGAGATCACCTATAAAATAAATGGTTGTGCAATGAAAGTTCACAACACTTTGGGAAATGGCTTTCAAGAAGTAATTTATCAAAGATGTTTGGCATTTGAATTAGAGAAAGCAGGATTGAGTTTTGGTAAAGAAATTGAGCAACAAATTTATTATGAAAGAAGTGGGTACCAGAAGAGCTGACTTCGTAGTAGAATCTTGAATTGAAAGCCTTGATAAATCTGGAAGATGTACACTTGGCACAAGCAAAAAATTATGTGGTTGCTTACAATTTTCCTATTGGTTTATTAATCAATTTCGGAGCAAATAGTTTGCAATTCAAGAAAGTGTTTTATCCCAAATACAATCAAAAGAGTCATCCCGTAAATCTTAAGATCAAGTAAATCCTGATTCAGACAAATGCAAAAAGCCCATTCATAGAAAAATGGTATTCATGAATTCTCACATACAATAACCAGCCACTACCCTACCAATCAATCTCCCTCTTCCCAACTTCTCTCAAATAATGATTCGTTTTGCTGAAGGGCCTGGTGCCGAAAAAATTTGTGACGGAAAACGGTGAGGGATGTGCGGATTTAATTACGAAATGTTTTTCGGCATTAATGATGGCTCCTTTCTTTTGCGCATAAGCTCCCCATAAAATAAATACCAGGTGTTCTTTTTCTTGATTCAGAACTCTGATAACCGCATCAGTAAATTCTTCCCAGCCTTTGCCTTGATGTGAGCCGGCTGTGCTCGCTCTTACTGTAAGCGTGGCGTTGAGTAAAAACACTCCTTGCTTTGCCCAGCGTTCTAAATTACCACTTTCAGGAATTGGTTTTCCAAGATCACTTTTCAGCTCTTTGAAAATATTTACCAGTGACGGTGGCGGCTTTACTCCGTCATTCACAGAAAAACACAAACCATTTGCCTGTCCGGGTCCATGGTATGGATCCTGTCCGATGATGACGACTTCCACCTTATCGAAAGGACAACTATTAAAAGCATTGAATATTTTTCCTTTAGGCGGATAAATAGTATGATTTTGATATTCTTCTTTTACAAATCCTACAAGTTCAGCAAAATAAGGTTTCTCAAATTCATCTTTCAAATGCTTTTTCCAGGATTCTTCGATCTTTACATCCATATAATTAAAAATAATTTATACTAAGATTAAAATTTTTCTGTTCTATTAAAAATTGCAGGAATTTAATTATAAACATTTTGAGAATTAATTCGTTATTTACAACAGCAATTGAATTCACAATAAAATTCTCATTCGAAATTCTTGCAAAAACAAAACTATTGTCTAAATTTAGATGTCAGCAACTCGACACAAAATTATGGTTACCGAAATTACAGATGGTGTAAAAGTAAGTGTAGCTACTTCCTATCAACCGGAATATTCAAGTCCGGCTCAATCCCATTATGTTTTTACCTATAAGATCTTAATTGAAAATTATAGCCATAATACTATTCAGCTTTTGAAAAGACATTGGTTTATTTATGATGCCAACGGCCTGGTACGTGAAGTTGAAGGAGATGGTGTAGTGGGACAGCAACCAACGCTGGAACCTGGCCAAAATCATGAGTATGTTTCAGGTTGCAATCTTAAAACAGAAGTTGGTAAAATGAAAGGCACTTATCTGATGGAAAGAATTGTTGACGGCAAGCAATTCAAAGTAAACATTCCGGAGTTTGTTATGGTTGTTCCATACAAGCTTAATTAGCATTCCTTGTTTCTTGGGAAAGCTTAATTTTTTATTCCGATATCTTAACCATTATTTCACAGCAGGCACAGAACACGGACTACACTCCCCTTTTATCTTCGAGCTTTACAGTGGGACTATTCGTCCGAAAAAAGATTATTATGTCTTTGATCAAATTGAAAAGCTCAGAAAAGAACATATCCACTCAAATGAAAAAATTGAGGTTCTTGATTTCGGCGCAGGTTCACAAGTTGAAAAAGGAAACCTGCGATCCGTCAGCAGCATTGCGAAATATTCAGAAAAAAGCCCGGCGCTGGCGCAGCTGATATTTAAACTTGTTAATTATTTTCAACCTGAAATCATTCTTGATCTTGGAACATCATTAGGTATAACTACTATCTACGAATCTTTCGCCAGAGAAGACGCGCTGATTTATACTTTTGAAGGCTGTCCCAATACCGCGAAGATTGCTCTGCAAAACTTTGAAAAACTAAAAAGAAAAAATATCAAACTGATAGAAGGAAACATTGATCAAACACTTCCCGCTGCGGTTAATCAAATTTCAAAAATTGACTTCGCCTTCTTCGATGCCAACCACCGGCTTGAACCTACACTGAGATACTTCAATACCTGCATAGAAAAAGCCCGTGAACATACTATTTTTATTTTTGATGATATCCATTGGTCAGACGAAATGGAACAAGCCTGGGAACAGATCAAAGCAGATGAAAGAGTCATGCTTACAATTGATCTGTTTTATGTAGGATTGGTTTTTTTCAGGAAAGGGCAGCCGAAGCAGAACTTTCGTTTGAAGTGTTAGAGTGTTTATGTGTTCAAGTGTTAAAGTTGGATATTAGCAGACTGCTACTATTATATTATGAACTTTAACACTTGAACACTTTCACACCTGAACACTTTACACAACCGCTCTCCTTACCCTCACCAACTTCTCAAGTAACTGTTCCAGCAAATCAAGATGTAGCATGTTAGCACCGTCTGATTTTGCTATGGATGGATTTGGGTGTGTTTCAATGAAGATACCGTCGGCTCCGACTGCAATGGCGGCTTTGGCGATGGTTTCGATGAGTGCAGGTTTCCCCCCTGTTACACCCGATGATTGGTTGGGCTGCTGAAGGGAATGAGTGCAATCCATCACTACTGGTACACCTGTCGCTTTCATGTCAGGAATATTTCTGTAATCAACTACCAGGTCTGAGTAACCGAAAGAGTTTCCTCTATCAGTAAGAATGACATTGGGATTTCCCAGTGACTGAATTTTCTCTACCGCGAATTTCATAGACTGCCCGGATAAGAATTGCCCTTTCTTGACATTGACTACTTTCCCTGTTTTCGCCGCTGCTGCGAGTAGGTCTGTTTGTCTGCACAGAAATGCAGGGATCTGCAGGACATCGACATATTTTGCAGCGATGGCCGCTTCATCAGATTCATGGATGTCTGTGACAGTTGGAATATCAAATTTCAATCCGATTTCTTTTAAGATCTCCAGGGCTTTTTCATCTCCGATACCTGTAAAAGAATCGAGCTTGGTGCGGTTGGCTTTTTTGTAAGAGCCTTTAAAAATGTAAGGAATTTTATATTTATCGGAGAGTTTTACAATTCTTTCTGCAATTTCAATTGCCATATCGCGCCCTTCAATAGCGCATGGACCAGCTATGAGGAAGAAGTTATTGGAATCGGTGTGTTTTAATTTTGGAATGACCATAATTGACAGTTGACAGCTAATAGTTGACAAATATAGCTTATTGTCATTTGTCATTTGTCATTTTTTTGAATTTGGTAGCAATCATAATTGACAAAACGCAGCTCTTTTCTTTGTAAATTGTCAACGGTTGATTGCCAACTTCTTTTGAAGACATACAAACAACTCCCTCCCCGCCCTCGGCTTGATGGAGTTATAGCATTCATCGAAATACCTGAAAGCAAAATATGGCTGAAAAATTTTCATGTACTCCTCTTTAGTTCCGCCAAAGGGAGGTCCTTCGGTTTTCAGCTGATCATTAAAAAGAAGTCCGGCGAGCTTTCCATCGGGAGATAAAAGTGAAAAACATTTCTCCGCATACGCATTTCTTAAAGAAGGGTCGATGGCGCAAAAGAAAGTTTGTTCGAGGATGAGACCAACCCGGATGTCCAGCTCAAAGAAATTCTTTTTGAGCAGATGACTCTCAGGAAATCCGGGACAGCGCTTGTGAAGATTATTTAATGGGATTTCGGAAAGGTCGCAGACAAAAATATTGGAGAAACCCTGGTTGAATAAATACTCAGCCTCATAACCATTGCCGCAACCTGGAATAAGAATACGAATGCTTTT
This sequence comes from Cytophagaceae bacterium, assembly GCA_035568055.1. Lineage (GTDB taxonomy): Bacteria > Bacteroidota > Bacteroidia > Cytophagales > Cytophagaceae > DATMOV01. The sequence continues at coordinate 4,642 of DATMOV010000037.1, read as the reverse complement.
ATCTTTTAGCTGATCAATATATTCTTTAATGGGAATTGTTATTGATCCGGCATCCCAACCTGTATTCTGATTCTGATACCTGCTTTCCCAATATTGCTCATCTAGTGCCATATTCCTCTTTTTTTCTAAAAATTAGGGCTTTTTTCAACAAAATCCGTGGAAATGAATTAATATATACATATTTTTACAAGCTAGGGAAATTTATAAAACTGTTTACACAATGGCTGAAGCTCAGGAAAAGAAAAAAGGAGGCAGTAAAAAAGCTTTGATATTAGCTTTCATCATTATTCTGTTAGCCATCAATGCTGTGCAAGTGTGGATGAATATTAACAAGACCCAGGAACTGGATAAGAAAGATAAGACCATCGTTACCCAGCAGACCAAAATTGACAGTGTATCAGTTCAATTAGATGAGGCTATCAAGGACCTTGAAAGCAAAAAACAGCAGATTGCTCAGTTAGGTGGCGATACCACTAAGTTTGGCGAACAGATCCGTGCCCTGGCTTCAGAAAGAGATAAATATAAAAAAGAAGCTAAAAATAATTTTACCAAATTTGACAACCTGCAAAAGAGGCTTGACGAAGCGAACAGTTTGAGAACCCAGGCCGAAGCTGAAGTAATCAGGTACAAAAAACTTCTTGCCATGGCAGATACGGAGAATACCAAACTGAAGTATCAAATCAACGAAAAGCTTGATACTATCAATAATCTTAAACTTTCTAAAAGGGAATTAGCCCAGAAAGTGGCCCTTGCGTCTGTATTGAAAGCTCAGAACATTAAAATAGACGCTATCAACATCAAAGGAAAAGCAAAAGAAGGAGGCGAATACAAAGCTAAAAACCTGGACAAGATCCGTATCATTTTCATTCTTGGAGAAAATAAAGTTGCCACAAAAGAAGGTAAGGATGTTTATATCAGGGTGATCGAACCTGATGGAGCCGCTCTTTTTGACCTGGCTACAGGCGGAGGAAGCTTCATCTATGAGAACAAAGAAATTTTTTATACGATGAAAACGAACATTCTCTATACCGGAAACGACCAAAGAGTAGGCTTTGAATATAAAAAAGGAAGCCCATATAAGCCAGGCGGCCACAAAGTAGAAATATACTGTGAGGGCAATATGATTGGTGAAGGTACATTCCTCGTTAAATAATATAATATTGTGTTATTTAGATAGTTGAATAATGAATAGCCACGATTTTATATTGTTTGAATGTAAAAATCAGCGATAAAATCATTCAAATATCAGGCAACGAAAACAAACAAACCGAAGCTTTAGAACATTCCCTATCTCATGAGCTTTGTTTTTTAGTTTAAAACCCTTAAATTTGCAACCCTAATTAATAACAATTTAAATAAGAACATGGAATTGAAAAACTATGAAACGGTATTCATTTTAACTCCCGTTTTGTCTGATACTCAGATGAAGGATACCGTGGAAAAATTCAAACAGCTCCTTAAAGATAATGGAGCAAAGTTTGTGAATGAGGAAAACTGGGGACTCAAAAAGCTGGCATATCCTATCCAGCATAAAACTACAGGATTCTATCAGTTGTTTGAATACCAGGCAAAACCAAGTTTTATCAATACGCTGGAAATCGAATTCAGAAGAGATGAAAAGGTAATGAGATTCCTTACCACTGTTCTGGATAAGCACGCCTTAGAATACAACAAGAAAAGAATGAAAGGCGAGTTCAATAAAAAAGATAAGGAGGAGGTAAAAGCATGACACTAGTAAACGAACCGGTAAACAGAGCCGAGAATCGCAAAAAATATTGCAGATTCAAAAAGAACGGAATCCAGTATATTGATTATAAGGATGCCAACTTCCTATTAAAATTTGTCAATGAGCAAGGCAAAATACTGCCAAGAAGATTAACAGGAACAAGCTTGAAATTTCAGAGAAAAGTTGCTCAGGCAGTGAAAAGAGCCAGGCATTTGTCTTTGCTCCCTTATGTTACAGACTCTTTAAAATAAGAACGACATGGAAGTAATATTAAAAGAAGATATAAAAGGACTGGGTTACAAGAATGATATCGTCAAGGTGAAAGCCGGACACGGTAGAAACTACCTGATCCCACGCGGCTATGCAATCATGGCCAGCGAATCAAATAAAAAAGTGGTAATAGAAAATACCAAACAGGCTGCACACAAAGCAGAGAAGATCAAGACTGAAGCTACCGGTACTGCCGCAAAAATCGGCACTATGGTATTGGAGATAAAAGCTAAGGTTGGAGAAAGCGGCAAAATATTTGGTGCTATCACTACACTTCAGATTTCTGACGCTTTAAAAGATAAAGGCTTTTCTGTTGACAGAAAGAAAATATCTTTCAAAGGCGATGTAAAGGAAGTTGGCGAATACACAGCTCTTTTAGACCTGCACAAGGAAGTAAAACATGAAGTAAAATTCATAGTGGTAGCTTCTTAATATTAAGAATAGATTCTAATTGAAAAGTCCGGCCTCAAAGCCGGACTTTTTTTGTTTTTAGAGATTAATAAATGAATAGTAAGTAGAGCGAAAAATAATTTACCTTTTGCGATTTCACTCTAGATCCTTCCTTCGTCAGGATGACAGCGGTGGTGCTGTAATCTTCTACAAACTTGCATGGATCACATGCACCCATCCTTTATATTTTTTGTCTGAAAGGCCATCGGTCAATAAGTAATAATATATGCCGTCATGCACCTTGCTTAGATCCCAATTGTTGGTATATCCTTTTTCCATAAATATTCTTTCTCCCCAGCGGTTATATACTTCCAGGTCAAACCTGTTTCCGATGTTCGTAATATCAAACTGGTCGTTAAATGCATCTCCATTCGGCGTGAGCAAATTCGGAATGAAGAAATAGTCGACATTCAGATGCGATGAAACAGTATCCATGCAATTGCCTCTTTTGATCACCAGGAAAATATCATAGCTGCCATTAGGGTTATGCCCGCCTCTACCCTTATAAGAAAAAGTAAGTGCGGAAACAGAGTCTTTAGAATACGCGGCTGAAGTATCAGCGCTGCCTAGTATCCAGTAGTATTGTTTAGGACTTAAACTTCCGGGAAACACACTGGTAAGAGCAGAAAAATCAACTGTTACAGGGTTTTCCACATCCACAACCACTTCATTGACAGCCACAATTTTAGCCTTTATGCCAGCACAGGCATCGTGTATAACATTGAAACCTACAATAACAGTGTCTAAACAACGTCCCTGCTTGATCACTAAATAAATTTTATAGGGACCACCTTGAGGAAGATTACCGCCCGCGCCGTTAAAAGCAAAGCTGAGTGATGAAGTAGAATTTTTTGAAAAAGCAGTTGTTGTATCAGCACTTCCATTCATCCAGTAAAACTTATGCGGTTCAGCACCTGCTGCATCAAAAACACTAGTGCTTCCATCAAAATTAACAACGGTAGGATTTGTATCATCGACTGTGGTATCGGCTACCGGCTTAATTTTTGCCTGGAGGTTATAGGTGCAGGTTGGAGGTGGAGTCGTGCAGGTTGTTACTGTTATCAGTTTACTCATTGTCCATACTGAATTACAGGTTGCATCTGTCACCTTTAATGTTACTGTATAGGTGCCACCACTTGCAAATGTATGGATAGGATTTGAACCAAGGCCAGATACAAATCCAGCACCTTCTCCAAAATTCCATTGCTCAGAATTTGGAACAATTCCGACGGCCGTTCTGCCATAATATCTTAAAAACTTATATGAAAGTGTTGCTTTTGCACAAGCAGAAACAACAGAAGTAATGGTATCTAAGTCAAGCGTTGGATTGATAAATGATTCATTGGCAATACCACGATATATGTTTGGATAAAAGCCAGGACCATTGTTCAATAGAAATCCTTGTCTATTATAGCTACATGCTGCATCACCTACATTATTAGGAGAATTCACAACACCTATATAGGTAGGATTGACAAAATTGTTGACATTGGTTACATAAATTTTATCATCGGGACCTAATTGTAACGTTCCCATTTCAGTGATGCTGTTTGAGCTAGTTCCTCCAGTCAATGCGATCACACTATTGCCTATCAAATCAAACTGATATAATTGATTTCCTGACAAGGAGGTAAAATAAAGGATATTCCCGTCTGGAGAAAACTCACAACCATATCCTTTGCCCGGTGGTATTGTATAAGATCTGAAAAGCCCTGTTACCATACCAGTATTGGGATTCCAGTTATATACTTCCACCTTTCCAGTCCAGAATACTGCTGCGAGTCTATTCTGACACTTACTGATTTTAAGTGAATTTTGATATGAAGTAGAATTATCTGTACCCGCCACAGAGCTTATTTGCTTTGTTCCTACACCTGTTTTAGTAAAATTCCATGACCAGATTTGATTACCATTACCAGCACCGCCGCCCTGGTGGGCAACAACCCAGTATCCCCCATTACCATCAGAACCACTGCAAAGCGCTTCTGAAACCTCAGTATTGGTGGCTAATAAATTGGGCCCGGATAAAACACTAATGGTACCGGAAACTGCTCCTTTTTTTATCAGATAATAATAAATTCCTACAGTCGCTCCTTGTACTCCACCCCCACCTAAATCTTCATTTGCAGAAACAAGATAGAATTGATTAAATGGATCTGCCGGGTCAGGAAAACATACACTTGAATTAGTAGATGA
>DATMOV010000036.1:0-8456 GCA_035568055.1 Cytophagaceae bacterium | reverse complement strand
TGTTTGCAAAACTATATCCAATGGAACATCCAATCCGCCATGCTGCTGGTCAATAAAAATTCCGGCATTATTAATAAGCACATCCGCTCTGCCAAACTCTTTGGCAACATATTCCGCAAATGCCGACATGCTTTCTTCACTGGCTACATCAAGTATAGAAAAATGCAGGTTGACATTGTTCTTATGAAGCTCTTCAAAAACCGCTTTACCTTTTGCCTCATTGCGGGCAGTCATGATGACATCGTAGCCTTCATGAAGAAGTTCTTTAACTATTTGTAATCCGATGCCTCTGTTTGAACCCGTAACGATGGCTATTTTATTCATTGCTAACCTCCAATCTTTATGATTAATCTTTTATAAATTTATTAAATCTATCATAATATTATCTTTTGATATCCAAGAACGTAAAATCAATGATTTAATAATTTCATACTCAAACTATTTCCAAACAACAATGTTGCTTCCTGGTTTATTAGTGGGAACCCCTCAGGATGAATCATGGCAAGAAAATTACAATTACTGCTTTATTGCTTTCTTTATACTGAGCTTTTAGGCAAAAGCTCAGACATCAGGCTTCTTTCTTAGAAACTATAACAATGCTCAAATCATCCTCTCAAATGATACCCCTTCGGATGCACAAAAGCTCTGATTCCAATATATGATAGTGTTGCACCCAAGCCGGAATTCTTGCGGCCAGACCATGGAAGATAGGGACTTACTCTATCACAGCAATTCCAGTACACCGAACCCGTGTTCAATTTTTTTAATATTTTATCCGCTCTGGCTTTATCTTTTGAATATACAGCTGCAGTTAGTCCATACTCCGTATCATTCATCAGCCTGAGCGCTTCTTCGTCATTGGAAACCTTCTGGATGCCAATGACAGGGCCGAAAGATTCGTCTTTCATGATAGACATTGTGTGATTGACATTTACGAGTACAGCCGGTTCAAAATAATATCCTTTGCTGTTCATTTTATTTCCGCCGCAGAGTAGCTTTGCTCCTTTGTCCAGGGCATCTTTGATCTGTGATGATAAAACTTCCAGTTGATCTTTTCTGGTAAGTGGACCAATATACACTCCTTCTTCTAATGGATTTCCGATTTTATAACTTTTTACCTCCTCAGTAAATTCTTTGACGAACTGATCATAAATAGTTGAATGGACATAAATTCTTTCCACCGAACAGCAGCTTTGTCCGTTGTTGTAAAAAGCCCCATCAGCAATACCAGCGGCCGTAGATTTTATATCCGCGATATCATCCATGATATAGACAGGATCTTTTCCGCCAAGTTCCATTTGAAAAGGAACAAGTTTCGATGCTACCTTCTGCGCAATGGCCAATCCTGTTTTAAATGAACCTGTAAAAAAATATCCATCAAGCGGAAGCTCAAGCAGGCTTTGTCCTACTTCGCGAGCGCCAGGCACAGCTTTAAAAACATCAGATGGCACACCTGACTTATGAAGCAGTTTCTCAATCTCCAGCCCTGTAAGCGTTGAATATTCTGAGGGCTTATATAACACCGCATTACCGCCGATCAACGCGGGAATAAAAACATTGACACCAACCAGATAAGGATAATTCCAGGCAGAAATATTCGTAATGACACCCAGAGGTTCGTATGTGATTTTTTCTTTGGTGCCACCTTCGGTCACCATCCATTCTTCCGTCAGCCACTTCTCTGAGTTTTCGAGAAAAAACTTAATTCTGGTTCTCGCGCCCTTGAGCTCATTGTGTGCCTGTGACAAAGGCTTGCCCACTTCAAGGCTCAGTATTTTCGCAAGATGATCTTTCTCAGAATCCAGCATCTCATAAAATTTTTGAATGCAAGCGAGCCTTTCATCAAGTGATATATCGGCCCATTTTATTTGTCCGTTTTTAAGGTCAGCATATTTTTGCAGAACAGATTTCTGAGAATCTTCCTGTACTTCTTTGATAAGCTCTTCAGTAGCCGGATTGATAATTTTCATAACATATATTTTATTTAAAACCTGTACCTTCTTCGTCAGACGACAATGGACAGAAGCAGCTACAATTCCCTCCTTTAAAATTCAACATTATTTTATCCCCAAAACTTTCTGAAAAAAGCTTCTGGCTTTGGGAATCACTTTATTGGGAACTTCTGAAAGATGTTTGTTTACATGCTCCGGCACATAGTCAGGATGCAGCCTCACCACTTCTCCGACCACAATGATAGCAGGGGAACCCAGGTTTTGCGCTTTTACTATTTTCTGAATTGAGTTAACTCTACCTAAACCTATTTTTTCCTGAGGGAGCGAACCGTTCTGAATGATGGCTACCGGCGTTTCCCCTTTATGTTCTTTTTTGAAAAGATCCATGATCCTTTCCAGGTTATTCATGCCCATCAGAATCACAACTGTGGCGGAAGATTTAGCAGCCAGCGAAATATCATCCGAAATATCACCGGTGCTGGTCGTGCCTGTAATCACCCAAAAACTTTCATTCACGCCTCGGCGGGTAAGTGGGATCAATTGTAACTCAGGAACTGAAATGCTGCTGGAAATTCCGGGAATCACTTCAATCGGAATATTAAAAGTCTTCGCGTGTATGAGCTCTTCATGTCCTCGTCCGAAAATAAAAGGATCACCACCTTTCAGCCGCACCACGTGGCCATTCTTTAAAGCATGGTGGACTATCAGATCATGAATTTCATCCTGGGAGAAAGCACATTCCCCCGCTCTTTTTCCGACAAATATTTTTAGTGATGAAGATGGCGCATATTTCAGCAGGTCAGGATGGGTGAGCGCATCATACAAAACCACATCGGCATCAGCCAGAGCCTTGGCACCTTTGATGCTGATAAGCTCCGGGTCACCGGGACCCGCGCCTATCAATGTAAGTTTTGCCTTTTTCATATATTTCTCTTCTCCTGTGAGAGCATAGCTCAACTTAAGTGGAAGATGATGTCATCGTCATTGCGAGGCAGATGACTGTTAATTTAAAGTAATGCATTAAGAATTTTGTCACACTTTTTCTAAATGAACTGCCGAAGCAATCCGGTGATTAAGCGCATGGATTTACCGGATTGCTTCGGCAGTTCATTAACAAACATTCATATTTAACCGCATACTTTTTTCTTTCAAATCACGAGTCATTTGCCTCGCAATGACGCCATAGTTGTTTATTTCTTCACCTCAGCCAGTTGTCTGGTTCTGATTTCAATCAGCTTATTGAAAAATTCTTTTGCCTCGCTTAAATACAGCGCAGCGAATTCTTTCGATGGCTCATGATCGTTCATCTTCATCACATGATCATGGAAGTTCCCTTCTGCAAAAGTGAGCAATCCTTTCTTCACAAAATGTTCATCGAAGTCATTCAGGATTCCGATCTGTGTATTGCATTGGATAGTTTCACTGATCAAAAGCGCTTTGGCACCGCTGATGAATGTCGTGTAGGATGAATAGATTGAATCAGCATAAGCTCCTTTATCAAAAGCTCTCTGAGCCCACTTTGCTTTATCTTCGGTTTCACTGATCAGCGTTGTAACAAGGTCCAGCATCGCTCCCGCGCATTCTCCAACTCCTACCAGCGTTTCGTATTTATCTGTATGTCCGTAGTCTATATAATCATCAGCTACCACATTGTTAAGATCTGCAAGCGGCTTCAGCATTTTATAGAAATAGATTTTATCTATCGCTACCATTCTTCTGAAGTAGTTATTGAAGTATTCTCCCTCCAGAGCCTTTTCTTCGTAATCGTTCAAAAGCCTCCTCACTGCTTCCGGACATTTTTTTGAAGGAAGCTTCACCACTTTATCTGCCAGCGATCCTGAGCCATCGGGTTCTATTCCTCCGCCAAGCATCAGCTGCATAGCAGGAAGCACATTTACTCCATTCTTGATCGAGCTTCCGTGAAAGCCAATATTAGCGACAGTATGCTGTGCGCAGGCATTCATACATCCGCTGACCTTGATCTTAATATTTTTTTCAAATGCCATATCAGGAAATTCTTCTTCCAGCATTTTTTCAAGGGCGGCAGAAATACCTGTACTGCTTGAGATCCCTAGGTTACAGGTGTCTGTACCCGGACAAGCGGTGATGTCTAAGAGGCTGTCGAAGCCGGCTTCGCCGAGGCCTATCTTATCAAGTTCATTGTGTAGTGCGGCAAGGAATTCTTTCTTTACAAAAGAAAGCATGTAACCCTGATTAACGGTGATCCTGATATCCTCCGATGCATATTTTGTAACGATTGCCGCGAATAATCTGGCCTGGTCAGTAGGCATGTCGCCAAGAAATACACGGATGTTCACTGCATAGTATCCTTGCTGCTTTTGCTCAAATACGTTTGTTTTTACCCAGGTGTCGAATTTCTTTTTGTTGGCAGGTTCTTCGACTTTTATATTTGTATTTGCCGATGGTTTTGACTCCGGTAAAATATTTCTGTTGGTGGTATAAGATTTTACTTTCAGGGCTTTTCTTTCTCCTTCTACCAACTCCATGAACTTTTCGAATCCGATGCCATTCACCAAATATTTTAATCTCGCTTTATTTCTCTTGGTACGTTCACCATATCTGTCGAACACACGGATCACAGCTTCAGTGAATGGTATGATCTGGTCTTCTGCAAGGAACTCATACGCTGTAAATGCCATGAAAGCCTGTGCGCCCAGTCCGCCGGCAATAAATACCTTAAAGCCTCTGACCTCTTTGCCATTCTCTGTTTTTACCTTAGGGATGAAGCCCAGATCATGCATAAAGCCATAAGCTGAGTCATCATCGCTTGAAGAGAAAGATATTTTGAATTTTCTTCCCATCTCCTGGCAAACAGGATTTCTGAGAAAAAATCTGAAGTGTTCGTAAGCATAAGGAGTGACATCGAATGGTTCTTTCGGATCAATTCCGGCAGTCGCGGAGGCAGTAATATTTCTTACGGCATTTCCGCATGCCTCGCGGGTGGTGACATTTACTTCTTCCAGTTTCGCCCAGACTTTGGGAGCATTCTCCAACTGTACATAATGAATCTGGATATCCTGACGGGTGGTAAGGTGCAGATTATGCGCCGCGAATTCGTCAGAAACTTCCGCTACTCTTACAAGTTGTTCCGGAGTGATCTTGCCAAAAGGAAGCTTGATGCGGATCATCTGCACACCTTCCTGGCGTTGCCCGTAAACCCCGCGTGTAAGACGGAAGGACCTGAACTTCTCTTCATCCATTTGCAGGTTTCTGAAAGCTTTGATCTTGGTGTTCAGCTCAATGATATCCTCTTTTGCCTCGGCAGAGATTTTGTCTGACAGTTCCAGATTATTTTTAAAATCGCTCATCGTATTTTTGATTTATTCTTTATAAAAAAAGCCTTTCGTCTCGGAAAGGCTTATATCTGATTTATTAATTCAACTTAAATAAAATATACAGCACTTACCTCTATTAAGCGGAGATGCAACAGCAACAGGTTGCATAAGATGACTGTGTATTTAAAATTTGCTTTGACATATATTATTCAAATATACTCAAATATTATTATTGGGGACAATTTTCAGAATAAAATTTTGGGTTAGTTTTCATTTGTTAAACTTCTCAAAATATTATTCTGCTAAACCCTGATAAAGCAAAATATTACTGATTTTTTACAATTAATTAATACCCTTCCAATAATTCAATTATTTTTGTCCTTATGATCATAGATGTAAAGAAAAAAGAAGGTGCTTTTCATTTCGAAGCGATCAATGAAAGCGGCAATATAGTTCAGATGGATGCGTCCCCTGCTATCGGCGGTATGAACAAAGGTCCACGTCCAATGGAAATGCTAATTATGGCCCTTGGAGGCTGCAGTGGCATTGATGTTATACAGATCCTTGAAAAGCAGAAAATCAAGGTTGAAGATTTTAGAATCAAAATCGACGCGCAAAGAGAGCCTGATGCAACACCCTCTCTTTTTAAAACCATTCATATCAATTTCTTCTTCAAAGGAGATTTAGATAAGGGTAAGGCTGAAAGAGCGGTTGCCCTTTCTCTGGACAAATACTGTTCAGTGGCTAAAACGCTGGAAAGCAGTGCGAAGATAACTTCTTCTATTACTATAGAAAAGTAGTTGACAATTGACACAAGGGGAAATTGGCAATTGGCAGTACGCGATTGGCTGAAATAAAATTTCCAGAAGAAATAAAAATACATTCAAACATGTCCCGCCTGAAGGAGGGACACCATCAATGTTTTGCATTGATTAGGGAGGACAAATGAAAAAGAAAAAGAACATACAAACAGAGCAGGTACGGATACAAAGCGAAAGGACTCAGAACAGGGAGCATTCGGTGCCTATATATATGACTTCAAGTTTTGTATTTGAAGATGCAGAACAGGCAAGGGCTATGTTTGCCGACGAAGTTCCTGGTAATATTTATACCAGGTTCTCAAATCCGAATACCTCTGAGTTCATTGAGAAAATCTGCTCGATGGAAGGAGCTGAAGATGGCTTTGCTACTGCTTCCGGTATGTCCGCAGTATTTACCAGCATGGCGGCCTTTTTATCATCGGGCGATCATGTGCTGGTTTGTAAATCTGTCTTTGGATCAACAATTCAAATATTAAATCAGGTCATCCCGCGCTGGGGGATTACGCATACTTATGCGGATATACAAAAGCCGGAGACCTGGGAAACTCTCATTCAGAAGAACACGAAAATGGTGATGGTGGAAACGCCTTCAAATCCTGCGCTGGACCTTATTGACCTTGAATGGCTTGGCAAGCTTTGCAAAAAGCATAATATATTAATGAACGTAGATAATTGCTTCGCTACTCCTTACCTGCAGCAGCCAATTAAATATGGCGCCCACCTGGTCACGCACTCCGCTACCAAATATATCGACGGACAAGGCCGGGCAATTGGAGGTATCATTGTGGGAAGCAAAGAACTGATCAAAGAAGTAAGATTTTTCAGCAGGCATACGGGCCCGGCTCTGTCACCATTTAACGCATGGATTTTTTCCAAGAGTCTTGAGACATTGGCTATCCGTATGGACAGGCATTGTGAAAATGCTTTGAAGCTCGCTCAATATCTTGAAAAGCATAAAGAAGTTGAATCGGTGAAATATCCCTTCCTTCCAAGTCATCCGCAATATGAATTGGCTAAAAAACAAATGTCTGCCGGTGGCGGCATCGTTACTTTTATTGTGAAAGGCGGAATAGACAGAGGAAGGAAATTTCTGAACGCCGCAGAAATGGCATCCCATACCGCCAATCTTGGCGATTCCCGCACGATCATCACTCATCCTGCATCCACCACACATTCCAAGCTGACTGACGAAGAAAGAGCATCCGTAGGTATCATGCCCGGCCTGATCAGAATTTCTGTGGGACTTGAGCATATTGATGATATTATTGCAGAGGTGGAACAGGGGTTGAAGAGAAGTATTTGAATTGAGGTAAGCGGGATTAAAATATCTGAATCAGAATTCAATATTTAGAATTGAATAAAATTTAAAATAAAGTGGATCAATAAATTCTGATCCGGACATTTATTTCTTTAATTTATTCTTTAAATTTTTAAAAATCAACGAAGGCTTTTTTTCTCTATTATCGTCTGAAAGAAATACTTTGATTGGATATAAACTTTCAACATTATCAGAAACAATTTTTAGCATTCCAACCAAAGGGATAAATAATACCATTCCGATGGGTCCCCAGATAAATCCTCCTATGACGATGGCAATAATTACGGCCATCGGATTTATTCTGATGTGGGAGCCAACTATGAGTGGAGTGAGAACCTGGCTTTCCATAAAGAGGTTAAAAGAAAAGATCGCCGCCACTCCGGCAGCATACCATAGGGATTGTTTGGTCAGCAGTGCAATAAGAAATGGTATTGTACTTCCTATCATTGTTCCAACTACAGGAACTAAACTAAACATGCTGGCCAGGTATCCTAAAAATATTGCGTGCTCAATTCCTAAAAGTAGCAGTCCTATAGAATGCATAGTTCCTAAAATGGCGATGACTGTGAGCACTCCGGAAAAATAGCGGCTTGACAACTTTCGAATTTTCAACATCACTTCTTTTGCCTGCTGATTGTGTTCTTTTGAAAACAAGGAGATAAAGAAAGTGAGGACTTTATTTCTGTAGTATAAAAAGCAGAAAATATAAACGATGATTAGTCCCAGATTAAGGAAAAGAGAAGTGGTAGCGAAAAATATATTTTGAATCCATTTATTTATAGAAAAATCTTGATTCATCTCTGAGATCCATTCTTTTTGTGTCTGGTAAGATATATTTGTGGCTGATTCAATAAATCTTAGTACAGTGTGAAACTTTTCTCTTCCCTCACTCTCCAGTGAAGGCAAATTTTCTATAAAAGCCATTACCTGAGAATAGAATACAAAGACGAGTCCGGAAATAACTGTCATAATGATCAGAATGCATATTAATATAGAAATGATTCTTCCCATTCCCATTCTTTCAAATCGGTCTGAAACCGGCAACAATAGAAATGACAACAATGCCGCG
>DATMOV010000035.1:0-8084 GCA_035568055.1 Cytophagaceae bacterium | reverse complement strand
AATATTGTTGGTTTGCGGTACATATATTATCGATGTCTCAGGGTCAGATCCAACTGTAATATTTGTGATAAGCGTATTGGTAGCGCTATCGATAACACTCACAAACCCTGATCCACTGCATGGAATATAAAGATATCCGGTTGCAGGATTTAAACACATTCTTCTCGGATACCCCCCCACACTTACGGTAGCTGCTATAGTATTCGTACTAGTATTAATACAACTAATTGTATTACTAAAAAGATTTGGTACGTATACATAATTGTTATAATAAAAGGGAGAAAAGGGACCTGATCCTACAGCTATTGTTTGTATGACAGTGTTTGAAGTTGTATCTATCACGCTAACCGTTCCACTTGACTCATTAGCGATATATATACAGTTGTTTGAACTGGCAAAAACAGCATATCTCGGCCCACTACCCACAGATATTGTCGTAACGACAGTATTTGTTGCAGGATTAATTACACTAACTGTACCATCACTATTATTAGGCACATAGATGTAATTATTATAACTTGATATGACAGAATTCTGTGGCCCATTGCCAACTGTAATAGTGGTCACCACAGCATTCGTAGCAGGGTCTATGACACTTACAGTATTGGTACCAGAATTCATAATGTACAAGTATCCGCTCAAAGGAGAATAAATACTAGATGTAGGACCTGTACCAACAGTGATATTGCTCACTGAGGGAAGCAGCCCACTTTGCACCACATCCAGCCAGCCAGCCGAGGGCTGGCTAAAGTCCCCATTGACCATCAATTCAGAGCTCAGCCTCTCCCAACCCGTAATTTCAATATTGGTTCCCTTTACAATATTCCATTCGGTATAGGATGGTGCGGTGCCGTTTTCAAAAGTGCCATTATCTGCATCAGTAAATAAATTATTAATGATATGGGGAATGATATCGTGCTGCAGACCATCCGTATCATACACTTTAAACCTGAAATTTTTTGAGCTCAGGTATGGGTTGGGAAGCGAATAGCTGAAAGAGAAATTTCCATTCTTATCAGACAACACTGTTCCGAGCAGAGTGCTGGTAGCAGGGTCATAAATTTCCACTTTAAAATTCGCCAGAGGAATTGAGTTGCTCTGGTTGTCTAATTTTGATAATATTCCATTGAGGGTATATTTCTTAACACTGGCACCGATGGTTGGAGTGGCATCATTAATATAAGCTTGCACCAATCCCAGAATAACTGGATGATCCGAAGTGTAACATGATAGATTGATATAATTATAAAGACTTCTTGAGGATAAAGTAAAAGGAGTATTGTTGCTGTTATGGGTAATAAGGATATTATTGGCATTTCCAGGATCGATCATCGCTGAAACATGGCTCCAGTCCCCATTGGCGGCAGCACTAATGGCAGTCACCAAATCATTCAGTATTGTACTTAAAGTAGATGAGGCACTGGTATAGATCAGATCTCCGTTATTATTTAAATTCAAAACAAACTTATCGCCCGAAACAATGGATGGACTGGTAAATATCCTGTCTTTGCCTAAAGAAAAGCTGGTCTTCTGAGGCAGAGAAGAAGTTGCTGCCTGAGTAATTGCAGCACTGATGTATGTTACATCTGTGGCTTTATCCAGATCAATAAAATTGGTAATAAAACCTGCATTTTTAAAGCTTTGAATGGCTGCCTGGATACCACTCTGAAGTTCTGAGCGAAAGGAGTTATAAAAATTCGTCTCCTTTTGGGCATCTGTGAGATAGCTCAGATTAACTGCATTAAAATTACTTTTGATAACCTTAGCCAGGTATACTCTGAAAAAAACGGTTGAAGAAAAAAGACCTGAAATATATGAGATACTATGAGATAATAAATTATCAAAACCTGGAGGCTGAGCCCAATAATCAAAACCCATCACAGAAAGTTTATAATCCCCGCCAGGCAATGACATTTCAGAATCACTCCAGCCATCGATCATTACCAGTGCTTTTCCCAGGACATAATTTACATAGACTGTCCAGAAATCGTAAGGGGCTGTGATCAGGGAAAGAATAGCAGTTGCCTGGTCATTTGTACTTCTTGCTTTAAAAACAGCAAAAGTTGTTGTCAGAAATCTTTCATTGTCAATGATCACCTGAACCGACGACTGATACTCTGCCGGGAAAGCGGCTTTAAAGTTATTCCACTTATCATCCTCGGTTGCGCCCGTAATCGGACTCGCAATAGTATTTACATAAGCTGCCCAGGCCTGAATCTGTCCACCCGTATTAGCCTGAGTTAATAATTTAGTTCTTAAATCACTTGCGCTTAAACCCTGGATCTGAGATATGTAATAGATCTGGTGATTGGAGAATAAATAATCAACTAAAGCCTGAGGGGTAGTTGTTTCTGGAAATGAATTTACATATTCTAATATTGGCATATATCTATTGTTTCAGTGGTATAAAATTCTGGTTTATCAAGGCAAAAAAATCCGTCAAGAGTCTATCTTTTCGGTATAGGTGCTGATATGTAATTTTTTAGGAGCAATAAAAATCTTAAAGAACTATATAAGTATTATCTTTACTTGAAAACAAACATAATCTCCAAACGCAAGTTAATAACCAAAGTTGTATTTTTTGCAATCAAAGTTATTAACATTTAAAACAGTTTATCCACAATTTATGGCAGATCTAAAAAGCATAGGACAAAGGGTTGAAGAAATCAAAAAGAATTTTAATTACTCCAACGGGCAGCTTGGGGAAGTATGCGGGGTCTCGTATACCGCTATCGCAAAGATTATAAGCGGTGCAACAAAAGATCCAAGCGTGAGCATCTTTATTAATCTCACAGAAAAACTTAAGGTTAACATTAACTGGCTGCTATTCAATGAAGGGCAGATGTTCTCTGATCATAATCAGAATGCGGGTATGCGATCTCAATCAAATCAGGAAAAGGAAATCACCAAAATCCTTCTTCATTCGAAAGAAGAAGAAAATGAGATGCTGAAAAAGATCGTTAAACTTCTTGAAGACTGGCTTTCAGAAATTCAATCCAGAAAAAAAGCTTCATGATTTTTTGTAATTAAGAAATTTAATCTAAATTTAACACAACTTTAATGGCTTCATTAGACTATTTATCGTTGTTCAGGCAGATTTTTTAAATTTCATATACTATGCCGAAGTCCTTTCTTTATATTAATAACCAGGATGATAACCAGCTGCCTAATAAAGAAGTGTATTCAAATCTAAGTGCTAAAACAGATCCGGAAATGCTTCTGAAAGTTATATTTACACTGATGGATAATAATGCCGCATTAAGAAAATATATTGCGATCATAGAAAGGGATCAGCAGAAATCAGTGTAATAATAGTTACATATTAACACTTAAGTAATTTTACTCTTCTAATACTATCACCTGATTAATTGTTCTTTTGTAAGCTTTGAAGCGTCTTTCTGCTTCACTGTATTTTCTATTAATAAGGCAAAAGATTATTTCCAGGATTAGACAAGAGCTCAACTATACTAAAGCCCTGACAGCTCAATAAAAATCCTTCGTTCACTCATTTTTGAAGGCCAAAATCGCCTTTTATCCGATGCCAACTTAAATAATACCTTTTAAACGATTTATATTTCCTTTTGAGCGCGGAACTTTTAAATTTAAAGTCAGTTTAACTTATAACACTCAATGAACCATGAAGAACAATCTTATTACATTTTTATGCTGCGCGGCTCTTCTCGCTGCGTGTGAAAGCCCTAAAAAAGAAAAGGAGAAAGAAAATACCACTGTGGAAAAGGTGGACGTAATGAAGACCACCACAGACAAGATGCTTGCCGACGTAGACCATGCATGGGATTCAATTATCAGGCAGGATGATAACAAATTTGCTTCTATCAAAAGGCTTCTTGACGAAATTTCTTATTGCAAGAAATATGATATGAGCACACAGGATGCCCTTGTCAAGGAGATACCGGTTGTTATAGCAAAGAGATTCAACCCGGATAATATCGAAATAACAAATAAAGCTGTCGAAGATTATGATAACGCAACGGACGCCTATGTGCTGAAAGTATTCGCCCTGGCTGATAAAACCAAGGAGCTGGAATCACATCCGATCGCTGCTGAATTAAAAAGCGACATTACTACGGCAAACTCTCCGGGAACAGTGAGCTCGGTCAGAAACTACTACACTCAGGTAGTAAAAGTTTATAATAAGTACCTTGAAGAGAACAAAGAGGCCATTTCAAAAATGGGACCTCCATATAATTCATTAAGTCCTAAGAAAACTTTCGAACAATGAAAAAAGGCTGTCTGTATTCATTTATAGCCCTCTTGATACTTTCGTTTGGCTGCAATAAAGCGCTGATCAAGAGCAAAAGGGAAATAGATACAATTACAGATAGCCTTAATACTTCCTGGGATGCCATGATCATTTCCGATGACCAGAAAATTGAAGATATCAAAACCCTTGTGGAGGAAATCTCAAAAGCGAAAATTCCTGACAATGGAGAACTCAGGGAACTGCAGAAACTCAGCAAGAAAATACGTTCCAGGAGATTTAATGAGCATACTATGGAGGACTCCGGGAAAATAGATGCCTATGATATGGCTACCGATAGCCTTATCATGCACACCTTCACATTGCTGAAAAATAATCCCGGTATCGACACCCTTCCAAAGACACTGCATTTAAAAGATCAGGTAATGGATGCCGACAACAATGTAATAATATACAGGATCCATTATGACAACTGGGCAAGGCAATTCAATGAATACCTTGATGAGCACCAGGGCAAGCTCAGAAAGATGAAAAAGCCTTATTCGGGATACACGAAGAGGGCTTTGTTTGAGTTGAAGACAGGAGTTAGGAATTAAAAATAAGGAATTAGGAATTAGGATTAAGGATATTGGGAAAATCCGATATCATCATCTTATTCCTTACTAAACTATATGTTGTTATTTACTCTGCTCTCCCAGGCCTGACTCCCCTAAATCCTCTTTCCTAAATCCTGCATTTCGCTAATTCCTCTTCCACAAAGCCCATCAGCTCATGGATGTATGCTTGTGAGAAATCAAATTTAATACCGGCTGTTTTATATATTTCCCTGATTGGTTTTGTATAGCCGAGTTTCAAAGCAGCAAGATATTGATCAAGTCCCTTTCCTTGATCTTCTTTAAAATTTTTCCATACAGGTATAGCGCCAAGCTGAGCGATCGCGTATTCGATATAATAGAATGGGACTTCATAAATGTGCAGCTGTTTTTGCCAGACATAGTTTTTGAATTTCTCCAGCCCTTTCCAGTCAGTTACATTGTTGCCGAATTGAGCGAAAATCCTGTTCCACTCATCTGTGCGCTGAGCGATCGTATGTGTCGGGTTTTCATAAATCCAGTGCTGAAATTTATCAACAGTGGAAACCCATGGTAAAGTGGAAATGATCCCTTCCAGATGCTCACGCTTCGCACGAATTAAATCTTGTTTATCAGTAAAAAACAAATCCCAATGTTCCATAGAAATCAACTCCATGGACATAGAGGCAAGCTCTGCCACCTCAGCGGTGGTATGTTTAAATGCACTAAGCTCCAGGTCTCTGGTTACAAAAGAGTGAACAGCATGGCCGCCCTCATGAACCATCGTCACAAGATCTCTTAAAGAAGAAGTGGCATTCATAAATATAAAAGGAACTCCGGTTTCATCCAGGGGATAATTGTATCCTCCGGGAGCTTTACCTTTTCTTGACTCAAGATCCAGGTGTCCCATTTTTTTCATAATGCTGAGGCGCTCACCAAGAAATGGATTGAGCATGGAAAAACATTCTATGCTTTTATTGATAAGCTCCTCCCCGCTCTGAAAAGGTTTGAGCGGTTTATCTCCCAGATAATTTACGGCGAGGTCCCATGGCTTTAGCTGTTCCACTTTCAATGCTTCTTTTCTTTCCCTGGCAAGTTTATTAAGCATCGGCACTACTTCCTTTTCCACTGCGTCATGAAAAGCGAAGCAGTCTTCGGCTTTGTAATCAAAGCGGCCAAGAGCGGCAAACATATAATCGCGGAAGTTTTTAAAGTCAGCATTCAAAGCAACCTGATGGCGCAAAGCAAGCAGCTTGTTAAAAAGCTCATCAAGCTTGTCTTTGTCCTGGTATCTTCTTTCCGCTATTTTATAATAGGCATTCTCTCTCACTTTCCTGTCGGTCGATTGTAACAGGTCAGCAGCCTGCTGAAGTGTGAGTTCCTTGCCGTCTGTCTCAACCATCATAGCGCCGGAAATTGCTCCGAATTTTTGTGCTTCCTGACTGATCTCCGTATTCAAGGGAATATTTTTTTCACGGAAGATCTCGTGCTCCTTTTTCATGCTGCGGATCATGATGTCATAGCCATCACCATGCAGGCCTTGCAGATATTGATTCTTTAGCGCCTTCTCGTTCAGGTCATTGCTGTAAGGTTCAATGTGCGGCTGAATCTCAGATACAAAATAATTAAAGCGGTCGACATATTCTTTGTTGGCAGTATCTCCTGTCATTTTTATATACCTCCACCCCATATCTTCCGAAATCACCGACTCCAGCTCACTGCGGTCAACAAACCATTTCTTTAATTCTTCCACTGAATTAATCCCGCGGCTTTTCAGCTCTTCGTATAAAGGCTTTATATTTTCCCATTTATCAACTACGAATGTCTGGGAGAGGAAATGACGGTTATTCTTTTTAGGTATTTCGAGGGTTTGCATAAATTATTGTTAGTTCTGAATAATCTGAATTGTCAAGTTAATAAATTTTTAAATTCTTTATTGTGTTGGGATAAGTAATCATATCCCATCCT
This sequence comes from Cytophagaceae bacterium, assembly GCA_035568055.1. Classification (GTDB taxonomy): domain Bacteria; phylum Bacteroidota; class Bacteroidia; order Cytophagales; family Cytophagaceae; genus DATMOV01. Next base: position 1,322 of record DATMOV010000035.1, on the reverse strand, counting down.
TTAATCCTACGAATCATAATCCATTTTTCTTACCTTCGCATCATGATTACCCATCGCCAGCTTTTCCTTTCCCGCCTTGCACAAACCTCTCCTGCCCCGCTTATGCTGGAGATTGAGCGGGCAGAAGGAGTTTATATGTATGGTACTGATGGAAAAAGATACATGGATCTTATCTCCGGCATCGCGGTAAGTAATCTGGGACATTGCCACCCAAAGGTTGTACAGGCAGTAAAAGACCAGGCGGATAAATATATGCACCTCATGGTTTATGGCGAATTTGTTCAATCGCCGCAGGTGAAGCTCGCGGAGAAGATCTGTTCAACTTTACCTGAAAATTTAAACAATATATACTTTGTCAACTCAGGCAGCGAAGCGGTGGAAGGCTCGCTAAAACTTGCGAAAAGATTTACAGGAAAAACAGAGATCATTTATTTCAGCGATGCTTACCATGGATCAACACATGGCGCTTTGTCGTTGAATGGCAATGAATATTTCAAAAGACAATTCAGGCCGCTGCTTCCTGAAACACGAAAGCTAAGATTTAATAACATCGATGACCTTCGTCAGATCTCCTCACAAACAGCTGCGGTAATCATCGAGCCAATTCAGGGTGAGGCAGGTGTAAATATTCCTGATGAGAAATTCATGAAGGCATTGGCGGCAACATGTAAAGAACAGCGGGTGCTTCTGATTGCCGATGAAATTCAAACAGGCTTTGGACGTACAGGAAAATTCTGGGCTTTCGAACATTTTAATATTCAGCCTGACATAATTTTATGCGCCAAAGGAATGGGCGGCGGAATGCCCATCGGAGCCTTTATTTCTTCCAAAGAGATTATGTCATCGCTTGCGGATAATCCTATACTCGGACATATCACTACTTTTGGCGGACATCCGGTATGCTGTGCGGCTTCGCTGGCTACTATCGAAGCGATAGAGGAAGAAAAGCTGATTGAAAAAGTACCGGCCAAGGAAAAATTATTCAAAGAATTACTCGTTCATCCATCCATCAAAAGCATAAGAAGCAAGGGTCTTATGATGGCAATAGAATTTGACTCATTTGAAACAGTCAAAGAAATTATAAGTAATGGATTAGAGAATGGAATTTTAACCGATTGGTTTCTTCATTGCAACAATTCTATCCGTATTGCTCCTCCATTAATCATAACTGAAACCCAAATCAAGGAAGCATGTGAAAAACTTTTAAATTCCATTCCGTTAAGCAAAAAGGATTAAAATAATTTCCATTTATGATTGGGGCTGGGTTCTTTAAGCTTGATCTGATTCTTCCGGAATCCTTTTCTGTCAAATACACCAATGAA
>DATMOV010000034.1:0-2824 GCA_035568055.1 Cytophagaceae bacterium | reverse complement strand
TTTTACGCCTTCAATATTTTCAAGCTCTCTTTTGAGCATAGTTGAGATCTTGTAAATACTATCAAGGTTCTGTCCATATACTTTTACTCCCACATCTGTCCTGATCCCGGTGGAGAGCATATTGATCCGGTTTATGATTGGCTGAGTAAATCCATTAATTACTCCAGGAATCTGAAGTTTCCCATTTAATTCATTAATTACATCTGACTTTGTTTTTCCTGGCCTCCATTCTGATCGTGGTTTCAGAAGCACAATCGTTTCGATCATACTGATCGGTGAATTATCGGTTGCTGTATTTGCCCTGCCAGCCTTACCTAAAACGGTAACAACTTCAGGGACTTCTTTAATAAGTTTATCCTGAACCTGTAATACTCTTTTAATCTCTGAGTTGGACGCATCAGGCAAGGTAACAGGCATAAATAATATGGAGCCTTCATCCAGAGGTGGCATAAATTCAGTTCCCAGGCTCATCATCATGGGAATGCTGATGAGCAAAGCAACGATATTAATTCCAAGCATTGTTTTGCGATGACTAAGACACCATTTGAGCACAGGTGTATATATTCTTTCCAAGGTTCTTGTGATAGGGTTTCCTGTATCAGGCTTTAACTTTCCTTTAAGAAAAAAAGAAATCAGCACAGGAGCCAGCGTTACAGCAAGCAAGGCATCTATAAGAAGTATAAATGTTTTTGTCCATGCAAGCGGATGAAAAAGTTTTCCTTCTTGCCCTGTCAATAAAAATACAGGCAGGAAAGAAGCGATAATGATAATCGTAGAATAAAACACACCTCTTCCTACCTGCTTGCAGGATCTTTCTACTATACTTAATCTTTCTTCTGTATTCATTTCTCTTCGGATTTATTTTGATGTTGTGAAAGGTTGCGGTATGAATTTTCTACCATTATTATCCCATTGTCCACAATTACTCCAATTGCCAAAGCGATTCCTGTAAGGGACATAATATTGGATGAGATGCCAAAGGCATTTAGAAGTATAAAGCTGGCAGCAATGGTAATTGGTATCTGAATTAAAATGCTTAAAGAGCTTCTCCATGAAAAAAGGAATATTAAAACCACTATTGAGACCGTGATCATTTCTTCAATAAGTGTATGCTTGACAGAACTGATCGCTTCTTCTATTAGCTCGCCCCGGTCATAGGCGATCTTAAAGCTTACTCCTTCAGGAAGCCCTTTCTTTACTTCCTCCATTCTCTTTTTTACTCCTTTAATTACGTTGTCTGCATTCTCTCCGTATCTCATCACCACTATTCCTCCTACTACTTCTCCTTCTCCGTTTTGATCAAAAATGCCAAGCCTCAGCTCCCCGCCCATTTGGACGGTGGCGAGATCTTTTACTCTGATAGGTATTGAGTTTTGGGAAGCAAGGGAAATATTTTCTATATCGCTGATATTTTTTATATATCCCTGGCTTCTTACAATAAATCCTACATCATTCATTTCAAATTTTCTACCCCCAACGTCATTATTATTAGCCTGAATTGCTTTTAGAACATCCATCAAAGCAATGTTATAGTAAGCAAGCTTGTCCGGATTAATTGTCACCTGATACTGTTTTTGAAATCCTCCGAAGGAGGCGACTTCACTTACCCCCGGAACCGTTTGCAAAGCAAATTTTATATACCAGTCCTGAAGCGCTCTTTGCTCTCCAAGATCATATCCCGGCGCATCCAATGTGTACCAGAAAATATGTCCAACTCCTGTTCCATCAGGGCCGATTGTAGGAGTTACATTTTGAGGAAGAAGTTTCTGAGTGTAGTTAAGTCTTTCCATTACCCTTGTTCTTGCCCAATAAATTTCTACATCATCTTCAAAAATTATATAGACAAAGCTCATCCCGAACATGGAAGTGCCTCTGATATTTTTCACTTTAGGAATTCCCTGAAAATTGGATACTAATGGATAAGTAACCTGATCTTCCATAATCTGAGGACTCCTTCCCATCCATTCCGTGAAAACGATAACCTGATTCTCCGAAAGGTCGGGAATAGCGTCTATCGGATTTTTCTGAATGGATTGTATTCCCCAGATGAAAAATCCTATTGCTGTCAGAAGTACGAGCCATCGGTTTCTGATTGATAAGCTTATGAGTTTTTCTACCATAAAAATTTTGTTTAGAATATCCTCTCCCGAAAGTGGGAAAGGATATTACTAACCTACACTTGCCATTATGCCTAACAGCGTCTTGAATAGTTTTAATGTTTATCTTTTTTTTACCAGATCCATTCCGCATATCGGACATTTCCCAGGTGCATGTTCGTGAATCTGTGGGTGCATGGGACAAGTGTAAAATGCGTTTTCATCTTGAGCACTTTCCTTTGGTTTATTATTACAGCCAAAGACCAAAGTGAGAATTATGAAGCATAAAGCGATTGATGTTATTATTTTCGATTTCATATTTTATTTTTTTATTATTTATGCATTGTTCTGTTATACTGGCAGCATTTGTGTAATGAATTGTATGACTTATCAGATCCCTTTTTCTTCTCAGTGTCATATCCTGAATCAGAGATCTTCTGATGGATTTGTTCTTCGGAAATTTGAGCAGGATCATAAGTCACTTTGATTACTTTGGTATCTTTATTCCAGGAAGAGGATTTGACACCTTTGGCATCCTTCAAGGATGATTCAATGGTATTCTTACACATTCCACAATTGCCGGAAACTTTAAACTCCACAGTTTTTTCACCGGGAAACTTAGTTGTGTTTGCTGTGGTAAAAGAAATTGCAAAAATGCTGAAGCATATAGCCAGCAATAGACTTGTTGTTTTCATGAATTGAATATTTAAAATGTTGAATAATTATTA
>DATMOV010000033.1:0-3318 GCA_035568055.1 Cytophagaceae bacterium | reverse complement strand
TCTTAGCTACCAGCACCTGGCAACCAGGAGTGGCCCCGTCTGCAATGGCTTTCGTAGCAATGCTGTCTATACGAGAAAGCACTTTACTGTCTATGCCGGCATTTTCAGGAAACCCAAATCTAAAGCGGTTCAATGTTTCCGGTATCAGGGCACGCTGCCCAACCTTCATGGTAGCAGCATCTGCTGTTACAGGCAGACTGGCAGTTGCGGTTATCGCACCGAAAATAATCTGGGGCACTATTTTACGGGTGATCTCATTATCTTCATAAGCACAAATTAAATTCTTAGAATAGGTAAAATACTTCAGGCTGTATGGGTTTCCAAAGACAGCTAAAATAACTCTTTTCTTCGCGCTTAATTTTTCTATAAATTTTTTTGAGCTCTCGCTGATACCGAAATTGCTGTAGTTGAACATCTCTGTATTATGTATTCCGACTATCACCACTTCATATTGATGTAATTGTTGAAGCACTTCACCATAAACTGTATCAGTAGCATTTTTATTGGGGATCACAAAATGATCAAATGGGGCATAATTACTTAAGCCTTGTTGAAAAGCATTTTCTTTGTCAAGACCAATGGATACTGAAGCAAAAGAGGTGGTGTCCAGTATTTTGATGGGCAAGTATTCCGTTTCATTCTTCACCACTGTAATGGCCTGCTCGTAGAGCATCTGCCTGAAGGCTTTTGCATCCGCATTGTTAAGGTCTTCATATAGATTGGCTAGTTCGATAGGTTTTCGGTCATGCAAGCCTGCCCAATATTTGGCCCTCAATATTTTCTTCACCCGCTCATCAATTTCTTCCTGCGAAATATCTTTTCCTTTGATAGCTTTTTTAATTTTCTGTATCGCCAGAGGAACATTCTCGGCATATAACAATACATCATTGCCAGCAAGTAAGGCAAGCAGGTCAACTTCGCCGGGTTTGTAGAAACCGCTTACTCCCTTCATGTTTAAAGCATCGGTAAAAATCAGGCCTTTGAAACCCAATTCATTTCTGAGCAGGCCGGTTACCACGTCTTTGGAAAGTGTTGTAGCCCTGTTAGGTGTTTTATCGAGAGCCGGTACATACAAATGCGCAACCATTATACTCATCAGGCTATCCTGGATCAGCCTGCGGTAAGGGTAAAGTTCTACGTCATTCAGGCGGGTTATTGGCTGGCTAATGACAGGAAGTGAAACATGGGAATCAGTTTCGCTGTCGCCATGGCCGGGAAAATGTTTGGCATTCGCCATGACTTTATTGTCCTGCATGCCCTTCATATAAGCGATACCTTTTCCAGCCACATTCACTTTGTCTTCTCCGAAAGAACGAACTCCAATGACAGGGTTGGCGGGATTGCTGTTGACATCGATGACTGGCGCGAAATTGATATGAACACCTAATCTTTTGCATTGACTGGCGATATCCGCACCCATTCTATAAATATATTTATCATCCGCGATAGCGCCTAAAGTCATTTGTTTAGGGTAACTGATAGTGCTGTCGAGCCTCATGGCCAGACCCCATTCGGCATCCATCGCAATAAAGAGAGGCACTTTGGCTTCTGCCTGATATCTGTTGGTAAGAATAGCCTGTCTTCGTGGGCCACCTTTAAAAAATATCAGTCCGCCAATATGATATTCCCTGACAAGCTTATCTATCTCTGAATAATGGCCTTCGTCTTTATTGGAAAATGCGGCAACCATAAATAGCTGACCAATCCTCTCTTCCTGAGATAACGTCGACAAGGTGCTGTCAGCCCATTGCTCCTGATCCGCCAACTCATTATTGGCCGTATTTTTCCCGGATTTGTCCTGTACATCCCAGGAACCGAGGCTTATGCTGAAGGCCGTGAATAGAACACTAAAAAATTTCTGAAGCATTGAACTGTTAAACCCTTTTATTTACAAACTAAATAACAGTGCTTTTGTGCTAAAATTCTAAAAATAATTTGAAGCCCATCATTCGTCTTCCAAATATAAATGAATTAAATTTGAACTTGCTCACAATCGCGGAGATCTGAGTAAAAGTATTATTATATAACCCAGGCGTGGAATTACACAATAGTTTTATGTGTCGTTTACCCAAAACCAATTTTCTCAATTACCAATGCCCGATATCATACGATTATTGCCAGATTCACTTGCCAACCAGATAGCAGCAGGAGAGGTTGTGCAAAGGCCTGCCTCTGTCGTGAAAGAGTTACTGGAAAACGCGGTAGATGCGGAAGCAAGCCATATTGAGCTCATAGTCAAAGAAGCGGGCAAGACCCTGATCCAGGTGATTGATAATGGCAAAGGGATGTCAGAGCGTGATGCACGCATGTCATTCGAAAGGCATGCCACATCCAAATTAAGCAAAACTGAAGATCTTTTTTCTATCCGCACTTTTGGCTTCCGGGGCGAGGCGCTTGCTTCCATTGCCGCAGTGTCACAGGTGGAAATGAAAAGCCGTAAAGATGAAAATGAGCTCGGCACCTGTTTAAAGATCGAAGGCTCCGAAATAAAAGTTCAGGAATCAGTATCCTGTGAAAAAGGCACCTCTATATCGGTAAAGAATCTTTTCTTCAATATACCCGCCCGGAGAAACTTTCTCAAGTCAAATCCGGTGGAAATGAAGCACATTATTGATGAATTTCAGCGTGTAGCATTGGCATATCCGCATATCACTTTTTCTTTCTATAATAATGACCTTGAAGTTTTTAACCTGCCTGGAGACAAGCTAAGCAAGCGGATTATTTCCATGTTTGGCACAGGATATAAAGAACAGCTGATATCCTGCCAGGAAGATACCAGCATCATCAAAATTCATGGCTATATCGGCAAACCGGAGCATTCCAAGAAAACACGCGGGGAACAATTCTTTTTTGTCAATAACAGATACATCAGGCATAATTACCTGCACCATGCTGTGATGAATGCTTTTGATGAATTATTATCTGAAGAGAGTTTTCCTTTCTATGTGCTTTTTATTGATATAGACCCAAAGCATATCGACATCAATGTTCATCCGACTAAAACTGAAATAAAGTTTGATGATGAAAAAATGGTTTATGCCATCATCAGAGCCGCGGTAAAAAAAGCATTGGCAACCCATAATATTATTCCATCCATTGATTTTGACCAGAATATCAATTTCGGTGCCTTTGGAAATAAATATGCCGACCAAAAATTTAAAACCCAGCAACCGGAGTTCCGTTCAGAGAGAGAAAGATCCAATCAGGAGAATTGGGAAAACCTTTACAAAAATTTTGAAGGGGATAAAATGACCAATAATGAATTAACACAGGATGCTGATAATACATCCATGATCATAGGCAGTGCGGCCAACGATA
>DATMOV010000032.1:7500-15066 GCA_035568055.1 Cytophagaceae bacterium | reverse complement strand
AATCTTTGTTTGTTTTAACAACTATATTGGCTTTGTTTAGCGCTGTGCTGCCTTCCTCTTTTACACTATTTAATGACTATCTAATACCTTCTGTTTCAATAATTATTGCTCCATACATGATCATTGTTGGCATTACAACACTGCTGCAGGGAGTGAGGCCGGCAAGGTTTTTTCTGATTGCCTGGAGTATTTTCCTGATCGGACTCGTCGTATTTGTCCTTAAGACAAATGGCTTTATTCATCATAATTTGTTTACCAGTTCTATCATGCAGGTTGGATCTGGCATGGAAGCAATATTGCTTTCTCTGGCATTGGGCGATAGATATAACACGATGAAAAAGGATAAAGAGAATACACAGGGCGAATTAAACCAGGAGCTTAAGATAGAGATCAGAGAAAAAATTGAAGCCCAGGAAAAGCTCAAAGAAACCAATAAGAATCTCTTAAAAATAAATGCCGACCTTGATAATTTTGTTTATACAGCTTCACATGACCTGAAAGCTCCTGTTGTAAATATAGAAGGATTGATCAATGACCTGAAAACACAGGAGTGCTATGATGATCCCGATGTAAAAGTTGTGCTTGATATGATGACAATATCCGTGGAAAAATTTAAAACGACCATCTTTGACCTTACTGAGATAACCAAGGCACAAAAAAACCTGGAAGAAGATATTGAATGTATAGAGATCAAAGAAGTAATCGAGGAGATCCGGTTGAGTATTCTACAGTTGATAAAAGAAACAGCAACAGAGATCCATCTTGAGCTTGGCGAGTGTTCTACCATCATGTTCTCAGGAAAAAATTTCCGAAGCATCATGTATAACCTTATAAATAATGCTATAAAATACCGGTCACCTGAACGCAAGCCTGAAATTATTATTTCAGCTTCTAGGGAAAGTAATTATATCGTAATATCAGTAAGAGATAATGGACTTGGAATAAGCGAATCGAATAAAAATAAAGTTTTTTCCATGTTCAAAAGAGCTCATGATCATGTTCAGGGAGGGGGCGTTGGACTTTATATTGTGAAGCGGATTGTGGAGAATTACGGGGGAAAGATTGAATTAGAAAGTGAAACAGGTAAAGGATCTGTGTTCAGGATTTATTTTAAAAGAGTTTAACTGATAATAAGCGCTTGGGAGCCCAGGAATATGCTGCCAGATAATCACTAATGAAATTCAATCAGGAAATCCCCGGCTTTTATTAATTTTGTTCATGAAAGTAATTGAAGTTTCCGATCAGGCATCTGTAAAGGAGTTTTTACTGTTCCCGGTAAGCTTGTATAAAAATGATCCCAACTGGATCCGGCCCCTGGATAAAGACATAGAAGATATTTTTGATCCCAAAGAAAATAAATATTTCAGGCACGGCTCATGCATCCGTTGGATCTTAAGGGATGATCAGGAAAGAACAATAGGGAGAGTAGCCGCATTTATCAATAACAAAACTGCAAAAAGTACCGATTATATTACCGGTGGCATGGGCTTTTTCGAATGTATCAATGATCAACATGCCGCTCATACATTATTTGATAGCTGCAAAAAATGGCTGCAGGATAAAGGTATGGAAGCCATGGATGGCCCGATTAATTTTGGAGAAAGGGATAAATGGTGGGGGCTCCTTGCAGATGGCTTTATTGAGCCGAATTATTCAATGCATTATCACTTTCCCTATTACAAAAATCTTTTTGAGTCTTACGGCTTCCGGGTTTACTTTGAACAATACACCTACCACCGTACAGTCGAAGCGCCTCTACCGGAGCTTTATGCCGAAAAGGCCGACAGGATAAACCGCGATTCAAAGTATCATTTTGAAAGTATTCAAAAGAGTAAGCTGGAGAAATATGCCGAAGACTTTCGCTACATATATAATAAAGCCTGGGTCAAGCATTCAGGGGTGAGGGAGATGCCCAAAAACCAGGCGATGTCCGTCATGAAGCAGATGAAACCTGTGCTGGATGAAGATCTGGTCTGGTTTGCATACTATGATAAGGAGCCGGTAGCATTCTTCATTATGATACCGGAATTTAACCAGATCGTAAAACACCTGAATGGAAAACTGAAAGGCAAGCTCGATATTTTAGGCAAGCTGAAATTCCTATACCACCGCTGGAGAAAAACCTGCAAAAAAATGTTTGGTGTTGCCTTTGGTGTGATACCTGAGTTTCAGGGTCGCGGACTTGAGGGAGCCATTGTCATGGCGGCAGCACATCGAATTCAGCCGATGGCCAGATATACCGATTTCGAGATGAACTGGATAGGCAGCTTCAATCCTAAAATGATGCGTATCTGTGAATCAGTTGGGAGTAAAGTCATTAAAACGCATTATACCTACAGATATATTTTTGACCAGACCAAAGAGTTCCGTCAGGCACCGGTGATAGAATAATTTTACTTGTCCCCGAAGGGGGAATGTTAAATTTTAAAGTTTAAATTTGGCATAATTCAATATTCATAATTTAAAATAAAAGAGATGAGCTTAGTAGTTGTCGGGTCGGTTGCTTTTGATGCCATTGAAACCCCGTTTGGTAAAACAGATAAAATAATCGGTGGAGCTGCCACATATATTACTTTGGCTTCTTCCTATTTCACAAAAGATGTGAAATTGGTAGCTGTAGTAGGAGGTGACTTTCCAAAAGAGTCTATCAAGATGATGCAGGATCATGGCATCGACACCAAGGGACTTCAGATCAAAGAAAATGAAAAATCTTTCTTTTGGTCAGGACGATATCATAATGATATGAATTCACGCGACACGCTGGTTACAGAGCTCAATGTGCTTGGTGATTTCGATCCGCTTATTCCTGATGAATACCAGAATTGCGAGTTTCTGATGCTCGGTAATCTCTCGCCTAAAGTTCAAAGCACCACAATAAGCAGATTGAAGAAGCGCCCAAAGCTCATTGTGATGGACACGATGAATTTCTGGATGGATATTGCGCTCGACGACCTTAAAGAAACTTTAGCGATGGTAGACGTGCTTTCAATCAATGATGAAGAAGCCAGGCAACTCTCAAAAGAATTTTCATTGGTAAAGGCAGCCAAAAAGATCATGACTATGGGTCCAAAGTTTCTTATCATAAAAAAAGGAGAACATGGTGCATTGTTATTTAATAAAGAACAGGTCTTTTATGCGCCCGCTCTTCCATTGGAAGAAGTGTTTGATCCGACCGGCGCAGGCGATACTTTTGCCGGAGGATTTATCGGATATATTGCCAGCACAAATGACATATCTTTTGAAAATATGAAAAGAGCGATCATATATGGCTCCGCGATGGCATCCTTTTGTGTAGAAAAATTTGGTGTAGAAAGAATCGTTCAGCTTTCAAGAAAAGACCTTGATGCCAGGGTTCAGGATTTTGTGGAACTGGTACAGTTTGAAATACCAATGGATTAATTGGTTGATAGTTGTTAGAAACCAGCAACTGTCAACCAACAACTAAAAATTATTCTTCACCCACTTTTTAAAATTACTCTTTTCCACTTCAGTGGGATCCTTTCTTTTTACAATGCGGTATTGTTTGAAGAAAGTCTTCTTCTCTGATTCAAGTATTGTGGTAAATAACTTGTGTTTTCTGAAATAAGTAATAGTTGCCTTTTTTCTGATACTCAGAAGCTCTTGAATATTTCCACTTACTTTAAATGAGTCGACTGCGATGATTTCATCATCTTTCGTCAGTGAAAGATCCGCGGGAGAGTCTGGCTCAATATTGTCGATAAATGTTCTTCCATCTTTATGACAAGTGTTGAATCCAAATATTCTTTCAGTAGCCAGAGGTGATTGAATAACTTCAATATCACAGCCGAAAGCATGTAGTGCATGCGTAATTTTTTTTTCGATCGGCATGATGCCTTCAATGCAGTCTGCAAAATAATCTTTAAAGGAAGTGTCGGCTACCTTCTCAATGATATGCTGATAATCTTTGATGGTATAGCCCCGGTTCGTTTTGCCAAACTCCAGGTACATCAATTTCATCACATCGTCAAGCGATTTTTTATGGGACGTGGCAATTCTGATTTCTATATCGAGAAGCAGTGCTATAACAGCGCCTTTGCCATAAATGGAAACTTTCCTGTTTGGAATACCTTGGACATAACCGTCTACCCAGAGATCAAAAGAAGAATCCGCCACGGAGAGATTAAATCTTCCGAAATTTTCAAAATGTTTTTTTAACAAAGTATTGAGTTCAGTGAAATACTGATCTATATTAATTACCCCCGAGCGCACCAGCATCAGATCTCCATAATAGGTGGTAATGCCTTCAGCCACAAAACCAGTACGAAAATAATTCTCTTTGGTGAGGTCGTATGGCATCATCTCCGCAGGTCTTATCTTGATAATGTTCCAGGCATGAAAAAGCTCATGGGAGCTTATCCCGAGGAAGGTATTATACATTCCCTTGGTATTAAATATTTCAGAAGGACCCAGCGTAATGATGGTCGAATTTCTATGCTCGACTCCGTGATAGTGTTTGTAGGGTAATATTTGATATAAAAAATGATAGTCCTCTTCGGGAAATTCTCCGAATACTTTGATCTGTTCTTCAGTAAATTTCTTAAAGTCTGCGAGTATCATTTGCCAGTCAGGATTTACTTCGCCCTGAATCCAGATATTGAAATGTGCTTTTTCTGTTTTATAGCTTTTATGAAGCAGGGTTTTGCTGGCGATCATGGGCGAGTCCACCAGATGATAAAAGTCCTTCGCGAATAAAGTAGTGCTCTTCCTGCTGAGGCCACAGGCGATCTGGTAATCTTTTGGCACCTCAATTTTTGCGCTGCAAGATTCATGCTCTTTTCCTGGCACATACATCATGCATCCGATGAAATTAATATAAAGCTGCTCTTCATCCAGCCAGCAGCCACCGGCATCCATTTGTGCGGCATAATAGTTGTATTTTACCGAAATTTTATTGCTTCCATGGGTTTCTATCTCCCACTTCTCCCTGCTTGTTTTTTTGAATTTTATTGGATTTCCTTTCTCATTGAAAGCTTCAAAACGTTGAATATTTTTCGCAAAATTCGATAATTCATACCTTCCGGGTCTCCATGCCGGTAATTGAAGCTCTATTAGGTCCTGGTGTATATCTTCAATGAATAATTCTATATCAATAAAATGTTTGTGAGGGTCTTTATAAGAAACAGCGTATTTCATACCCAAAATTAAGAAATTCCATTGAATCATGGCTTTATTTAGGTTCATAGAAGCAGATCCATCACCCTTATTATTTCAGAAACAATCCTGATAATCCGATTAATCCTACGAATCATAGTCCGGATTTGGCTGAATCAAGATTACTTATTATATTTGCAGGCTATTTTAATTTTAGACACCAATGAAAAGAACATTTCAGCCTTCTCAGAGAAAAAGAAGGAATAAGCACGGATTCAGAGAAAGAATGTCAACTCCAAACGGAAGAAGAGTTTTAGCTGCAAGAAGAAGCAGAGGAAGAAAGAAACTAACCGTTTCTGACGAAAAACTGCACAAGGCTTAGTTTGTAGTGAGCCTTTACTCTAAATTTTTCTTTTATGGAATTAATTGAAAGAGATAAGGGCGATATACCTTCGGAAAAATTTCCCAAACAAGAAAGACTTAGTAGTCAAAAAATTATAGAAGAGCTTTTTAGTAAAGGCTCTTCTAATTATTTATATCCTTTTCGTATTATAATACTTGGCAAAAATGAGGAAAACACAGGTCTTCCCCAGATCCTGATCACGGTTCCCAAAAAGAATTTCAAGAAAGCCGTCGACCGTAACCGCATCAGAAGACAAATAAGGGAGGCCTACCGTAAAAATAAATCCAGAATTTTTTCAGAAAAGAATGCTATAATGCCTTTATATATGGCAATAATTTATTCTGCCAAAGAAAAAATTGATTATAAAGAGCTGGAAAAAAAACTAATTTTAATTCTTTTACGTTTCACAAAAGCCGACACATAATATCTCAATATGAAGAAAAATCTCAGAAGACTCATTCTTTTTAGCCTGGTTCTATTTTCTATTTATGGTTTTTTCGCCTTCACAAAGCCTGGTGACAGGTATTTCGAAATAGCCAAGAATCTTGACATTTTCGCCAGCATGTTTAAAGAAGTTAATACCTACTATGTGGATGAGATCAGTCCTAATGTATTCATGAAAAGAGGTATTGATGGGATGCTCGAATCTTTAGATCCATATACCAATTATATTCCGGAAGACGAAATAGAGGATTTCAGGACAATGACTACCGGTCAGTATGGAGGCATTGGTGCTGTGATTGGAAAAAGAAACGATAAATCAATTATTCTGATGCCTTATGAAGGTTTCCCGGCACACAAAGGCGGCCTGATGGTAGGCGATGAGATCACCGCCATAGACGGTATTGTTGTAGATAAAAAGAATACAGGAGATATCAGTAAATTATTAAAAGGACAATCCAATACTCAAGTCATAGTTACTATTAAAAGATATGGTATCGAAAAACCTTTTGACGTTAAACTGATGAGGGAAAAAATTAAAATAGATAATGTTCCATATTCAGGAATGGTAACGAATGATGTAGGCTACATGAAACTTACAGACTTCACCAGCAACGCATCCAAAGAAGTTAAAAAATCACTCAATGATCTGAAAGATAAAGGAGCTAAACATATCATTCTTGATTTGCGTGACAATCCGGGAGGATTACTCAGCGAAGCGATCAACATCTCAAATCTTTTTATACCCAAAGACAAGGAAATTGTAAGTACCAAAGGAAAGATCGCTGAATGGAATAAAATTTATAATGCCCTGAATGCCGCTGTGGATACTGATATATCCCTCGTGGTTCTTACAAACAACAGAAGTGCCTCTGCCTCAGAAATTGTAGCAGGAGTTATGCAGGATTATGACCGGGGTGTTCTGATCGGACAAAGATCTTATGGTAAAGGCCTGGTGCAGGCGACCAGACCTCTATCTTACAATTCACAATTAAAAATCACCACTGCTAAATATTATACGCCAAGCGGAAGATGTATTCAGGCAATTGATTATAGTCATAGAAATGAAGACGGAAGCGTTGGGACTTTTCCTGATTCTCTCAGAAAACCATTTAAGACTAAGAACGGACGAACTGTATATGATGGAGCCGGAATAACTCCTGATATCGAAGTGGAAAGAAAAGTTCAGGCACCAATCACTTCAAGTCTTGTGAATAAAGGATTGTTGTTTGATTATGCGACACTTTATGCTTCACAGCATTCCAAAATCAAGCCTGCTAAAGAATTCAAAATTTCTGATGAAGATTATGCCGGATTCCTTAAATGGCTGACGGGTAAGGAATATGACTATACCACCAAGGTTGAAACAACATTGGAAGATCTGGTAACAAATTCTAAAAAAGAAAAATATTATGATGCCATTAAAGGCCAGATAGAAAGCATGAAAGTTCAGGTAAGCCACAATAAAGAAAAAGACCTGATCACATTTAGTTCTGAAATAAAAGAATTACTTGAAGAAGAAATTGTTTCAAGGTATTATCTTCAGAAAGGTATTGTAGAAGCAGGATTTGACAATGATCTCGATGTACAGGCAGCCCTGAAAATATTTA
>DATMOV010000032.1:0-2500 GCA_035568055.1 Cytophagaceae bacterium | reverse complement strand
ACTGGTTGAAGACCAGCCACACCGCAAGGTGAGCGAACCCAGGGAACTGAAACATCTAAGTACCTGGAGGAAGAGAAAACAAGTTAGTGATTCCGTAAGTAGTGGCGAGCGAACGCGGAAGAGCCCAAACCACAATGGTCAAGGCCATTGCGGGGTTGTAGGACCACGATATAATATCCAAAACTGAAAAGGAATTACCTGGGAAGGTAAGCCGTAGAAGGTGAAAGCCCTGTATTTGTAAGGTTTTGGGGTTTAGTGGTATCCTGAGTAAGGCGGGGTCGGAGACGCCCCGTCTGAATCCACCGGCACCATCCGGTAAGGCTAAATACTACTGAGAGACCGATAGTGAACCAGTACTGTGAAGGAAAGGTGAAAAGAACCGTGAATAACGGAGTGAAATAGAACCTGAAACCGTACGCCTACAAGCGGTCGGAGCTTCGTAATGGAGTGACGGCGTGCCTTTTGCATAATGAGCCTACGAGTTACATCTTTCTGGCAAGGTTAACCATCTGAAGATGGGGAGCCGGAGCGAAAGCGAGTCTGAATAGGGCGCATAGTCAGAGGGAGTAGACGCGAAACTTTGTGATCTACCCATGGCCAGGTTGAAGTGAGGGTAACACCTCATGGAGGACCGAACTGGTAAGCGTTGAAAAGCTTTCGGATGAGCTGTGGGTAGGGGTGAAAGGCTAATCAAACTGAGAAATAGCTCGTACTCCCCGAAATGTTTTTAGGAACAGCCTCGGGCTGAGTTAGACAGAGGTAGAGCTACCAATTGGACTAGGGGGAGTCAAATCCTACCAAATCCAGATGAACTCCGAATGCTGTCTAATATGCCCGGGAGTGAGGGCTGGGGTGCTAAGGTCCCAGTCCGAGAGGGAAAGAACCCGGATCAACAGCTAAGGTCCCAAAATCTATTCTAAGTTGAACTAAGGAAGTCCAGCTGCAGAGACAGCCAGGAGGTTTGCTTGGAAGCAGCAATTCCTTTAAAGAGTGCGTAACAGCTCACTGGTCGAGCGGCAGGGCATCGATAATAAACGGGCATCAAGAATAGTACCGAAGCTTTGGATGTACCCAAGAGGGATACGTGGTAGGGGAGCATTCTCAACAGCGGAGAAGGTCGGCTGTAAGGCTTGGCTGGAGCGTTGAGAAAAGCAAATGTAGGCATAAGTAACGATAATGCGGGCGAGAAACCCGCACACCGAAAGACTAAGGTTTCCTGATCAACGCTAATCGGATCAGGGTTAGTCGGGACCTAAGGAAAAGCCGAAAGGCGTATTCGATGGACAGCAGGTTAATATTCCTGTACTTGTTTTATAAAGTGATGGGGAGACGGAGTAGTGACACATCTGCGCACTGACGGAATAGTGCGTTAAAGTTCTTAGGTATATCAGATACAGGCAAATCCGTATTTGATGCTGAAGGATGACAGTACCACAAGGCTTCGGCCACGTGGATAATGATGGTAATCAGACTTCCAAGAAAATCCTCTAAGCGTTAATTGTAAAGCAACCCGTACCATAAACCGACACAGGTAGTCAAGGAGAGAATCCTAAGGTGCTCGAGTGAGTCACGGCTAAGGAACTCGGCAAAATAACCCTGTAACTTCGGGAGAAGGGGTGTCCTGTAGCAATACAGGATCGCAGTGAAGAGGCCCAGGCGACTGTTTAACAAAAACACATGGCTTTGCGAAATCGAAAGATGAAGTATAAGGCCTGACACCTGCCCGGTGCTGGAAGGTTAAGGGGGGATGTTAGCCGCAAGGCGAAGCATTGAACTGAAGCCCCAGTAAACGGCGGCCGTAACTATAACGGTCCTAAGGTAGCGAAATTCCTTGTCGGGTAAGTTCCGACCTGCACGAATGGTGTAACGATCTGGGCGCTGTCTCAGCCGTGAGCTCGGTGAAATTGTAGTAGCGGTGAAGATGCCGCTTACCCGCAACGGGACGGAAAGACCCCGTGCACCTTCACTATAGCTTTACATTGACTTTGGGTAAATGATGTGTAGGATAGGCGGGAGGCTATGATCTGGTGCCGCCAGGTATCAGGGAGTCAACGGTGAAATACCGCCCTTCATTTATCTGGAGTCTAATCCCGCATAAGCGGGAGACATTGTATGGTGGGTAGTTTGACTGGGGTGGTCGCCTCCAAAAGAGTAACGGAGGCTTTCAAAGGTACCCTCAGCACGCTTGGTAACCGTGCATAGAGTGCAATAGCAAAAGGGTGCTTGACTGTGAGGCCTACAAGCCGAGCAGGTACGAAAGTAGGATATAGTGATCCGGTGGTTCCGCATGGAAGGGCCATCGCTCAAAGGATAAAAGGTACGCCGGGGATAACAGGCTGATCTCCCCCAAGAGCTCACATCGACGGGGAGGTTTGGCACCTCGATGTCGGCTCGTCACATCCTGGGGCTGGAGAAGGTCCCAAGGGTTCGGCTGTTCGCCGATTAAAGTGGCACGCGAGCTGGGTTCAGAACGTCGTGAGACAGTTCGGTCCCTATCTGT
>DATMOV010000031.1:0-10401 GCA_035568055.1 Cytophagaceae bacterium | reverse complement strand
CATCTTTTAAAGTCAGCCTTCCGTCAATGTAAGCGATCATGATAGATTAAAAATATAAAGTTAAGGTTTAAAGAGAGCAAATTAGTCAAATTTGGGGATAGGAAATAACGGTTTTTCCTGGTGAATTATAAATGTTGAGTTTAATTTTTAAATGGGGGAATTCATGCCATCCTGAGCTCCTCAATCATCAATTAATATACTTCCTGATATCCACCACCATCATACCGCCATCTATTGCCGCTTTTATTCCAGGGTCGCCATCTTCAAATACCTGGCAATATTGAGGTTCAATGCCCATGAGTCTGGCGCAAAGTAAAAATGTATCGGGAGCGGGTTTAGGATTTTTTACATCTTCGGGTGTTACGATGATGTCAAACATTCCTTTGAGGCCTGCTGCCTCCAGTGTTTTAAATGCGACCGGTTTGGTCGCGCCGGTGCCAAGAGCCATCGGTAGTATCCCACGGTATTTCAAAACTATGTCAAATACTTCTTTCAAAGGTTTTACCTCATTCATCAGATCCATGTACTTCAGGTCTTTCATGCGGCCTAAAGCGTGTCCATCATAGTTGAGCTTTAATTCTTTCATCAGAAGTTCAAATGTTTCTTCTGTTGGAATGCCGGCGTGCTTATTAAAAAAGTCCAAAGGGAAATCAAAACCATGTGCGTTGCAAATCAATTGACAGGCTTTATAGTGAACAGGCATGGTATCTACCAGCGTGCCATCAATATCAAATATGAGAGCCTTCGTTGCGGGGAATACAGGAATTTCAGCCATAATTTATGCAATAGTCTCCCAGAAAAATGCGATATACTCCTGTGAAGTTTCAGCGATGACACTGATGTAATCCCAATTTTCAACAAGAATAATTCCTGACACAAAATCTCCTTTCATGGAAAGGGTAAATTCTTCTCTGAGATTTTCGGTTTGTTCAAGGATGAGGGATTCAAATTTTTCTTTGTCAATACTTTTTAGCTGAAGGCTGGTTTGCTCGAGGAATGGAATAATATAATCTTTGCTGATGCCGCTTTTTGATAAGGCGTTGAGATAAAAATCCGTAATGTTTTCTACTTCATTTTTCTCCGCATAACAGAATACAATGGATTGTTCCGCTTCAGGTTCTTTAAAATCATCCTGTGAATATTTTTTCACTTGCAGAGAAATCTGAGGAATAGTTTCTGGGGAGCCTGCTTTATCTATCAGTTCTGTTTTTGAAAACATCAGTGTTTGTATATTGGGTATGCTGTGGTAATTTGTCCCTGCTCATTGGTGTATCCGCTGATCTTAATTCCAGATTCAGAAACGGATTCCCACTTTGCTCCTTTGTTTATTTTGCCAGGATTGTTAAAAGCCGAAGTGATCTCTCTCAATACCTTCTCTTTGCTCCAGCTGTCGGGGTAGAAAGAAGACCTTCCTTCTTTTTTGATCCATTGAGATCTTTTTTTATCAAAAACCTCAACAGTTGCTTCGTAAATTTTTTCCTGATTTGGCCGGCTGATCACAGCTATAATTTTACTATGGCCTGAATTGATCGCTGATATATGATGACAACCAACAGCCTTTCCTCTTGCATTTACTTCGCCCTCAAAAATATGTCTCTGCGTTTTTTCCGGAATCAGAATATCTTTTCCTTTCTGACAGGTAAAGATCAGCAAGGCGGAAACTATGAAGAACCAGGGAAAGTATTTTTTGGGCATCAATTTTATTTCATGTTGTGATATACAGCAGCTACATCATCCTCCTGCTCGAATTTATCAATGAGATCGAGTATTTCTTCTTCCTGTTCTTTGGTAACTTCTACTGTTGAAGTAGGAAATCTTTGAAGTTCGCTGCTCATAATGTTGATCTTTTTTTCCTCAAGGACTTTCTGCATTCTTCCGAAATCCTGGAAGGGTGTATAAACATATATTTCATTATCCACCTGCTCCACTTCGTCTGCTCCGAAGTCTATCAACTCAAGTTCCAGTTCGTCTTTATCAAGTCCTTCGGCATTGATTTTAAAAACTCCTTTTCTTTCAAAAAGAAAATCCAGAGAACCGGTTTTTCCTAAAGTACCTTCGTTTCTGCTAAAGTGCATTCTTACCATCGCAACTGTACGCGTAGTATTATCAGTCGCTGTTTCAATCAGAATGGCTACGCCATAAGGGCCATAACCTTCGTATACCATTTCCTCGAAATTGCCTTCTTCTTTGCTCGATGCCTTTTTGATAGCATTCTCAATACGGTCTTTGGGCATGTTAGCCGTTTTGGCGTTCTGAATGATCGCGCGTAGCTTCGAATTGGTATCTGGGTCAGGCCCCGACTGTTTAACGGCCATTGATATTTCACGGCCAAACTTTGTGAAAGTTTTGGACATCCAGTCCCAGCGTTTTTCTTTTCTTCCTCTGCGGAATTCAAATGCTCTTCCCATAATGATAGGTTTTAATAAGTGAAAGTTTCTTTCTTATTGTTGATCGTTAATTTTTTTCCTTTACTGCTTTCTACATGTCCGATCACCTTTGCATCAACCTTGAATGATTTGGAGATACTTATAATATCAGCGGCATATTTCTCATCAACATAAAATTCCATCCGGTGGCCCATATTGAATACTTTATACATTTCCTGCCATGAAGTATTGCTTTCCTGCTGGATCATTCTGAACAATGGGGGAATGTCAAACAGGTTATCTTTTATAATATGAAGATCATTTACAAAATGCAGTACTTTGGTTTGTCCGCCGCCGCTGCAATGGATCATGCCGCTAATATTCTTTCTATGCAACTTGAGAATCTCCTGAACTATTGGAGCATAAGTGCGGGTAGGAGAGAGAACCAGTTTGCCGGCGTTGACAGGAATATCTTCAAACTTGTCTGTAACCTTGTATTTTCCTGTGTAAACAAGATCTGATGGAATAGAGTTATCAAATGTCTCCGGATATTTTGAAGCAAATATTTTATTGAATACATCATGACGGGCCGAGGTGAGTCCATTGCTTCCCATCCCTCCATTATATTCTTTTTCATAAGAGGCTTGCCCTGAAGATTCAAGTCCAACAATCACCTGCCCGGGAGCGATTTTTTCATTGGTAATGATTTCCTCTCTTTTCATCCGGCAGGTAACTGTACTATCCACAATGATAGTACGTACCAGGTCACCTACATCCGCGGTTTCGCCACCTGTGCTATAAATATTCACTCCATGGTCACGCAACATCTGCAGCACTTCTTCTGTACCATTGATAATGGCCGATATCACTTCGCCAGGCACCAGGTTTTTATTTCTGCCTATGGTGGAAGAAAGTAATATATTATTGATGGCACCTACACAAAGCAGGTCATCGGTATTCATAATGATGGCATCCTGAGCTATGCCTTTCCAGACAGATATATCCCCGGTTTCTTTCCAATAGATATAGGCAAGAGATGATTTGGTGCCAGCTCCATCGGCATGCATAATATTGCACCAAAGGGGATCAGAGCCAAGGATATCAGGAATAACCTTACAGAAAGCATTTGGGTAAATACCTTTATCCAGGTTTTTTATCGCATGATGAACATCTTCTTTGGAGGAAGACACTCCCCGTCGCATATACTTGTCGTCCATAGTGTAAAAATAGATCAGGAATACTTATTACAAAAACTTTAAAATGACTTTATCCTGATCGAACAAAGATTTTATGATTTCTACGTGTTTCTTAAACAAAAAAAGTCTTCCGAAATTCATCGGAAGACTTTTTTAATGTGGCTTGTTTTCTCTCTCATATTCTTAAGAGAGATTATTTCTCCCTATTCACCTTTTTTCTTGACCTTGATATTAGGATCAGAAATACCTGTAATGGTCATTTCTGTTCTTCTGTTCTTCTGGTGAGCATCTTCTTGCGCTTCCTTTGTAGGGAGACTATTGATATAAGCTTCAGTCAATGTCACTTTCGTGCCATCTTCCATATTTATAACGAGAGGTTTGTCTTCGCCATAACCTTTAGCTGTAATTCTGTCTTTCGAAATACCTTTCTTAATAATATAAGCTACCGCTGAATCAGCTCTGCGTTGCGCCAGCTTTCTATTATAGACCGCGGAGCCCCGGGCATCCGTATGCGAGCTCAATTCAACTTTTATATCTGTGTTATTACTCATGAATTCAACAATCTTAAATAGCTCAATTGCTGCATCAGGCCTGATATCCGCTTTGTCGAAATCGTAATAGATATTGTCTATCACAAGAGTAATACCTTTCTCTTTTTTTGGAAGGACAATCTTAACAGTCATCACAGATTCATTCTCGCCGGGCTTTAGTTTTTCTTTCGGAACTGTTTTCCCTATTGTGGAGAAGCTTACTTGTTCAGTCGCAAATCCTTCTTTTGATACAAAAAATGTATAATTCTCTTCAGGTTTTACTTCATATTTAAAGGCTCCCAGGCTGTCTGACATCATTGTCGTAAGCGTGTCTCCTTTTGCATTTGTAATTTTGATCGTCGCTCCGCCTAAAATATGTTCAAGGGGATAGGTTTCTTTATCCTGGAATAATGTGCGCCCATCAACCAGGTAATGAACATTGTAGACTATGTTATTAAAGAATGTATAGATATCATCGTCTCCTTTTCCACCAGGGCGGTTGGATGATACATAACCGTTCAGCGTATCAACATAAAAAATTCCGAAATCATCATAGCTGGTATTGATTGGGCGTCCTACATTTTCGATTTTGAATTGTCCCTTGGCATCTTTTACAACGGTAAAAACATCAAGGGATCCAAGCGATGGATGTCCGTCTGAAGAGAAGAAAAATTTACCTTCTTTGCTCATGTATGGAAAAAGCTCATCTCCGCGGGTATTGATCGGGGTTCCAATATTTGTAACGCTTCCCCAGACACCAGAAGCATCCATTGTGGCTTTATAAATATCTAAACCGCCGTTTCCGCCCTCACGGTTGGAGGAGAAAAATAATGTTTTGCCATTTTCAGATAACCATGGAGAAGAGTCCCAGGCATTTGGATCGCTTACAGGGCATAATACCGGCAGAGTCCATTCTCCATTCACTTTGGTTGTCATAAAAATATCCACATCCTGGCCACCTTTTTTGCTTCCTGTATTTCCACGTGAGAAGATCATAGTGTTGCCATCTTTTGAGAAGGTTGGTGTAGCTTCGTGAGCATCAATGGTATTGATTATATCAGGAAGCCTTTTAGCCTGTCCTGAAGTTTTAGTAACTCCATCAAAAACATATTCGTAAATATCAGTAAAACCGGTTCCGGTGGCCAGGTGCATTTTTGCAGCACCGCGTGAGGTGGTGAAATAGAGTTTCTTGTCATACATGACAGGAGAATATTCAGCATCAGATGTATTAAGGTCACTCATGTTCTGAATTTCGTAGAAATTCTTTTTATTGACAATGTCGTTAAGGACTTTCAGGTTCTCAATCTCATTTTTTGTACGGTTTATATAGTCAAAGTTGGTTCCAATCTTAAGATAATCCTTGAACTGATTTCCGGCAGCTTCATATTTACCTGTTGATTTCAAGGCATAAGCATACCAGAAATATGCTTCTTCATCGGTAGTCTTTCCATCAATGGCAGCTTTATAAAATGGTTCAGCTTCCTGAATACGGTTTGATCTTCTATATGCTTCTGCTATATAATAATTGGAAGGACCTGCAGGGGCTCCTTTTGCTAATCCCTGTTTGAAGTTTTCTATGGCAGGCTGATATTCAGCCTGATCAAACTTGGCTTTTCCTTTGTTAAAGGATTTTGTCGCTGAGGAAACACATCCGTTAAGGATGACAAAAAGTGCAAAAAGCGGAAGAATAAGTATTCTATTCATTTGTCCTAAAGGTTCTTACGTTTAATTTAATTATTGTATATTATGCAATTTATATAAAATTATAATATTAGCAGACTTTTTTATAATTTATTAAAGGCATATCACTAATTATGAGAAGTCAATTTAATTTAAAAATATTAACTTTTTTTACAAAAAGGTTATTTTACAGTCCAGTATTTGGCTAAAAAGGAATCAGCAGCCCTTATTTCAAATGAATTATTGAGTTCATGGATGTTGGAAACCAGGGTATTTAAAAGAATCTGGTCACCATGAATTTCACCTTTGTTTATCAGATCTTTTAGGGAATTCATGCTGTAAAAGGAGATTTGATCTTTCTTTTTAAAAGGCATGAGTAACCTGTCAAAAAAGCTAATACACAGTTCATCCTGAAGGCCTTTTATGAAATGCACAGATTTGTCCGTAGAGCAACCACTTACTGTAAAACCGCTTTCATCTGCGGCAATAATGAGGAATCTTTCATATAAAATTTTAAATGAGCCAGGGACGGGAGTACTATGGCTCTCCCAAGATGAAATGAATTCACCGGTTTGAATTTTAATATAATCAAGCTCTCTCTGTTCCATCGGCCGGTTTGACTGATATACCCATACGCGGGAATTTTCGGGAAGCTCTTCAAATTTTAGTAGCATATATATTTACAAACCTTGTGATTCAGCTATTAGTTCTGCGATGTCGAACACTTTTACCTCGGCTTCTTTTTCTTTATTTTTTACTCCGTCAGACAACATGGTCATACAGAACGGACAGGCGGAAGCGATAATCTTTGCACCAGTCGACAAAGCTTCTTCTGTACGTTCTATGTTGATATCTTTTAAACCAGGTTCTGGTTCCTTAAACATCTGTGCTCCGCCTGCGCCGCAGCATAATCCTTTGGTTTTGCAGCGCTTCATTTCTACCAGTTCGGCATCAAGGATTTCCAGAACTTTCCTTGGCGCTTCATAAATATTATTAGCTCTGCCCAGATAGCAAGAATCGTGGTAGGTGATCTTTTTACCTTTGAAGTCGCCATCCTCCTTCATCTTTATTTTTCCTTCATCAATGAGCTGCTGAAGGAAGGTAGAATGATGCAGTACTTCATAACTTCCGCCTAATTCCGGATATTCATTTTTTATAATGTTAAAACAGTGTGGGCACGCAGTGACGATTTTTTTGATTTTGTATCCGTTGAGCACCTGTATATTGGTGATAGCCTGCATCTGGAAAAGAAATTCATTGCCTGCACGCTTGGCAGGTTCGCCGGTGCATGCCTCTTCGGTACCCAGCACAGCGAAGTTGATGTTAAGATGGTTAAGAATCTTAACAAAAGCGATCGTAATGGATTTCGCCCTGTCATCGAAAGATCCGGCACAGCCTACCCAGAAGAGTATTTCGGGGTCTTTGCCCTGGGCTGTCATTTCGGCCATGGTGGTGGCTTTATATTTTGTATCGCTCATAGAGTGTTAATGTGCTAAAGTGTTAATGTTCCTAAGATATAGCATTGGTTGTTCTGTTAATATATTTAATTAGACCTAAAGTAAGGTTTCTGGTTTTATCAACTGATGCGTGTAAATCTTTAATATCCTCATCCTCTATATATTTCATATCCTCTAAAACATAGACTATGCTCTTAACTTCAGATAAAGAACTTTGAGAATAATCCAAAAATCTTACGAATTCTTTTTGATGATATCTGGCAAATCCTTCCGCTATATTATTCATAGACGACAATGCGGCTCTTCTGAATTGACTTTTTAAATCATAGTCCTTAGAGAGTCGACTTTTTTCACAAATCGTAAAAATTCTTTTCACTAATGACCTGGATTCTTGCCAACACTTCAAATCTTCAAACCTTTCAATTTTACCCATAGCTGATTATTTTAATAAACTTTAACACATGAACACTTTAACACTCTCTTACAACTTCTCCGCCCACTTAAATCTATCTGCTGCCGGAAGTTTCCAGGGGGCAAAGTTATTTTCAATGTTGGAGAACATGCTGTTCCATGAGGCCGGAGCCTGTGATTCTTCCATGATTCTGAATCTACGGAGTTGTACGATAATGTCTAACGGATCAATGTTTACCGGACAGGCTTCCACACAGGCATTGCAGGTAGTGCATGCCATGATTTCCTCCGCGGATATATAATCGCCAAACAATGATTTGCCATCCTGAAAATCTTTCCCGTTCTTTTCAATGCCTCGTCCAACTTCTTCAAGCCTGTCACGGGTATCCATCATGATCTTTCTGGGAGATAATTTTTTACCTGTGATATTTGCCGGACAGGAATTGGTGCATCTTCCGCATTCTGTGCAGCTATACGCTTCCATCAGGTTTTTCCAGGTAAGGTCCTGCACATCTTTAGCGCCGAAGCGGCCAGGACTTGCGGCAGTTTCAGTAGCAGAAGTATTAGCAGGAGTAAGGTTGAGCATGAGATTAACTTCTTTGGTTACCTCAGGCATATTGTTCCATTTTCCTGGCAGATCCAGCTTGGAATAATATGTATTTGGGAAAGCTGTGAAGATGTGAAGGTGTTTGGAGTCCTGGAATATATAGACTGCAAAAGAGAGAACTCCTGTAATGTGAAACCACCATCCGAAACGCTCGATAAAGATAAGCTGAGGATCAGACAGTCCACTGAACATGCTGGTGAGAAAATGGCTGAAAAAGAAATGTCCGGTCTGTATGAAATGCTCTGCGCCCCTTGATTGCAGGACGATATCGGCAGCATTCATGCTCAGGAAAGCCAACATGAGGCATATTTCAATGCTTAGGATGATGTTGGCATCGAGCTTGGGCCATCTTTTCATTTCTATTCCCTCAAAGCGCTTTACATGAATGATATTTCTTCGAATTAAAAAAACCACACACGCCACGATGACAGCCACTGCAAAGAATTCAAATATGTTGATGAGGGATGGATATAAGCCACCCAGTATAGGAGCGAAGATGCGATGTGATCCGAAGATTCCGTCAATTACAATTTCGAGGATCTCAAGATTGACTATGAGAAAACCGGCATAAATAAAGAAGTGCAGCAAGGCGGGGACCGGACGCTGAAACATTTTCTTTTGTCCCAATGCAATGAGGGCCATCGTCTTGAGCCTTTCCATTGGGCGGTCGCTGCGATTGGTTTCTTTTCCCAAGAGAATGTTTCTCCGGATTTGCCGTAGCCTTTTCATGATAAGAAACGTCGCTACTGAAAGTATAAATATGAAAATAGCCTGAGGTATGAAATTCATAAGTCTAAAATAATAAATAAGATTAACATTAATAATTTTGTTAAAAAAGCAAAAATAAATATCTTTGCGATCCTATTAAGGTGATGTAGCTCAGTTGGTAGAGCAAAGGACTGAAAATCCTTGTGTCGTTGGTTCGATTCCAATCATCACCACTTGACTGGGATGAATGATTAAATTTTCATTCATCCCTTTTTTATGTCCTATTAGGTGACGTTACAGATTAGCAGTTATTAAAATAAGTAATTGAAAATCATGTATAGTAAACAGAAAAATATTATTTTAGATATTAGAAAGGCAGGTAATAGTACCTGCCTTTTTTGTTTTTATATGCTTTATCGGTCTGTAAAGGCTTTGGGAAGTCTTACGTGTTACAGATTAGCAGGTGAACGAGGCTATTTGTAGCGTCTTCGCTACAATTTTTTGTAACCGGGTAGCCTATCCTGAACAAAAGATTGAAAAGAAAAAGTTGAGTAAAAAATTTATAAAGGAAATTAGTCCTGTAGATGAAGCAGCCGACAGATTACAGCAGGTATTTATGAAAAATTGCAGAAAATATATTTTTTCATAATCTTAAACTTTTAACCACATGCTTCAACGGGGTAATTGCCTAATATTATTGCTTCCATTTTTAAAAAAAAGCTGAAGAAATAGAGTTTATTGTTTATATCTCAATTTTTTATTTACCCCTATTACTAATTCTCCAGAATAACTTATTTCAAAATCAAATTGAGCTAAAATTGAAAGAATATCGGCTCTGCAATTAAATTCGTCATGTATTTCTATAGCAATAACATTGGTAATGCTTAGCCAATTCTCTATTTCCTTATCTAGAAACAATTCTTTTTCACTGCCTTCAATATCAATTTTCAGAAAATCAATTTCTCTTATATTAAAAAGAGAAATTAAATTTGCAATAGTTACAGTTTCAATTTTTATAGGCGAAATATTTTCATTTAAAGTATAAGCCCAATCTCGTCCGTCTCTAAAGTCACTATGAAGATAAAGGATTTTGTTTTCTTTCCAGATGCCTTTTTCAAGAACAGACAAACCTTTATAGTTATTCAATAGTATATTTTCCCGAATGGAGCTTACATTACTCCTATCAGGCTCTATGCAAATAATAGTTGTTAGCGGGTATTGGTTTTTGAGGTAAAGTGATGTTAATCCAATATTAGCTCCACAATCAATAATTACGGATGGTTTAATATTGTATTTGTTTAGAATTGTTACTATCGAAAAATACTCTTGATTAATAAAGATTTGTTTTAAGACAAGAAAATCAGATGATTTTACTCTTAACGCAATTTTAACTAAGTCCTTTGTATCGGGATAGTCTACTACCGTATATTTTTTATATTTTCTGAA
>DATMOV010000030.1:0-3943 GCA_035568055.1 Cytophagaceae bacterium | reverse complement strand
GTTTTAGTTTTTTGTCATTGCTGTTTAATAATGTAGTAGCGGATTTTTGCTGGATATTGTTATCAGTCTATACCCTCCTAGTCTTTATTGATTCCCTGATCAAAAACAAAAACTTGCCTGTAGCATTATTCAGCGTGATTGCTGTGTTCACTCAATTGACCGGGTATGGGGTAGGATTTATAAAAGAAGGAGTTAAAGAGTTGATGAGTAGTAAACCTAACAACCAGTAACCAACAACTAAGCTTTGCTGCACAAATAAATTACCTCATCCGCCGGTAAAGCATACTTCATTACCTTTTCAGCAGGAATCTCCATTACATATTTATCTTCTTTGACTTTAAAACCTCCTTTTTCCAGTCTCTCTTTATAATCTCTTCCGAAAGTTCTTACATGGTCGTTTTGTCCGTATGCTTTTTCTCTGGCGGCAGGGGAAATAATAGAAAGATCTTCATAAGTTTTTTCCAGGGAAAGATCCATAGGTGATTGAATGATGGCCCAGCCGGTTGGTTTTAATACCCTGTAAATCTCACTTAAAGCTTTCACATCGCTTTCTACATGTTCCATTACGTGATTGCAAAAAGCTACGTCAAAGGTGTTGTCGGCGAATGGAATTTTATGGATATCCATTTTAACTTTAGCTAAAGGTGATTCCAGGTCTGCCGTGATGTAATCAAGATTCTTTAAGGCTTCAAAGCGATCAATAAAGCAATGCTCCGGAGCTATATGCAATACTTTAAGGTCCGCTTTAAAAAAATTGGTTTTCTCATTCAGGTATAGCCACATAAGCCTGTGCCTTTCTAATGCAAGACACGATGGACAAAGTGCATTGGGCCGTGAAACCCTTCCATAAGGCAGGAATTTCCTGTATGTATGGCTGCAAACAGGGCATTCTACCTTATTCCCTGTGTAAAATACTGCCAGAACCTTTAAAGCCAGCGGACTAATAATCTGGAGGTACTTTCTGGGGATTTTCCTTATAACAAAACTAATAATTGATTTCATCTCAACAGAAACTAAACGATCCCAAATATAAGGATTTTAATAACTATCCGTACTGTTTACCATTAGATACTAAGGCTTAAACTTTAAGTGATTCGCTTAGGTTATAAGAAAAGGACAGATATAAATATTGGAGGAAGTCAAAATTTATGAGAATAGCTCAGGTGAGTCCATTATATGAAAGTGTGCCACCAAAATTATATGGAGGAACTGAAAGAATAGTTTCTTATTTAACAGAGGAGTTGGTAAGACAAGGGCATGACGTAACATTATTTGCCAGCGGGGATTCTGTGAGCAATGCAAAATTGATTTCCCCTTGTGAAAAAGCATTGCGTCTTGACATTTCCTGCATGGATCAGATAGCGCCACATTTCACTATGCTGGAAATGCTGTATAAGCAGATTGAAAATTTTGATCTCATACATTATCATATCGATTACCTGCATTATCCGCTTTCCAGAAGATATAATTATGTGCCTTCGGTAACGACACTTCATGGCAGATTAGATTCCACGGAATTATTGACCCTGTATAAAGAATACAAAGAAATTCCCGTGGTCTCGATTTCTAATGATCAGAGAAAACCTCTGGCTGATGCGAATTGGCAAAAAACCATTTATCACGGACTTCCGCTTGATCTTTATAAAGGCTACGAAAGTGAGGGGAAATACCTGGCATTTATTGGCCGGATATCAAAAGAGAAAAGGCCTGACCGCGCTATAGAAATCGCGAAGATGGCAGGAATACCTTTAAAAATTGCTGCGAAAGTAGCAAAACCGGATGAGGAATATTACAACAACATCATAAAACCAATGATTGATGGCGATCCGCTGATAGAATTTATCGGAGAAATAGGAGAGAAGGATAAAAATGAATTTCTGGGCAACGCTATCGCGATGCTTTTTCCCATTGACTGGCCCGAACCTTTCGGTCTGGTCATGATCGAATCCATGGCATGTGGAACACCTGTTATCGCCTGGAAACATGGAAGCGTACCTGAAATTATTGAGCATGGAGTTTCCGGATTCATTGTTCAGTCTGTGGAAGAATCAGTGGAAGCAGTAAAAAATATTTCATCTATCAGCAGAAAGCAGGTCAGGAAGGATTTTGAAAAAAGATTTTCATCAAAAGTGATGACCAATAACTATCTGGACCTTTATGAAGACCTGAAAAATGTAAAACAAATCAACGAAGCTAAATATCTTAATTTTTGATTATGGGAAATTACATCAAGTACAAAAACAAATATTACATATTAGCTACATCATCGCTGGCTGATGACCGTACCATGGTGCTTAAGCAGGGCGATTGCTTCGGTGTCTTTGACAGATATGGCGACATTCATCCGGTAGGACAGGGAGCTCAGGGAATGTATTTTCAGGGTACACGGTTTCTTTCCAGGATGGAACTTATGATAGAAGGTCAAAGGCCATTGATTCTGAGCTCGAGCCTGAAAGAGGAAAATGAAATATTAACCTGCGATTTAACAAATCCCGACTTTGATCTCGGTAATGGATCAATCCTTGAAAAAGGTACCTTGCATATTCACAGGACAAAATTCATGTGGAATGATTCCTGCTTTGAAAATATCCGACTTTCAAATTTTGGTATTGAACCCTTAACATTTTCATTCTCGCTTAATTTCAATGCCGACTTTAGGGATATCTTTGAAATAAGGGGTATACCCCGCAAAGAAAGAGGAAAGCTCTTCAGGCCGAAAAATACTCATGATGAGCTTATCCTCGGATATAAAGGCCTGGATAAAATCCATAGATTGACTCACATTAAGTTTGAAGCTATCCCTAATCAGATAGAAGATAAAACCGCGTTTTATCAGGTCTGCCTTCTTCCCCAGGCGTATCATGATATCTCTGTTTCAATGGTTTTTGATATAGATGGGAAAATGTCTGAGACAAAAACTTACCAGCAGGCACATGATGAATTAAATGTAAATCTTGAGGGAACGAAAAATGATGTTTGTGACATTTATTCTTCCAATGAACAATTTAATGAGTGGCTCATCAGATCAAGGTCGGATATGACAACCATGGTTTCTGAAACCCAATATGGTTTATATCCTTATGCCGGTGTCCCCTGGTATAGTACACCTTTCGGAAGAGATGGCATCATCACTGCCTGGGAATGCTTATGGATGGATCCGGAACTTACGAAAGGTGTATTGAACTTCCTCGCCCAAAGCCAGGCAAAAAATTTTAACGATTTCCAGGATGCTGAGCCCGGTAAAATATTCCACGAAATGCGTGGAGGGGAAATGGCTGAATTAGGTGAAGTGCCTTTTAAATTATATTACGGTACAATTGATGCCACCCCTTTATTCGTTAGTCTCGCTGGTGCTTATTTTGAAAGGACAGGAGATATTGAAACAATCAGAAATATCTGGCCGAACATTGAAATGGCACTTGAATGGTGCGATAAATATGGTGACATAGATGGTGATGGGTTTTTAGAGTATGCAAAGAAATCGGAAAAAGGCCTGGTTAATCAGGGCTGGAAAGATTCACATGATTCTATTTTCTATGAAGATGGACAGCTCGCTCAGGGGCCTATAGCTCTCTGTGAAGTGCAGGGTTATGTATATGATGCTAAAGTTAACGCAGCTGCCCTTGCAATTGAATTAGGATTTATTGAGAAGGGTGAATTATTGATGAAACAGGCAGCAATATTGAAAGAGAAATTTGCAGTCGCATATTGGATAGAGGAGAAGCAGACTTTCGCACTTGCCCTTGACGGGCAAAAGAGGCAATGCAAAGTAGTAAGTTCCAACGCAGGCCATTGCCTGTTCTCAGGAATTGTTAAACCCGAACACGCTGAAAAACTCGCGAAGACATTGATGAATGATAAGATGTTTTCCGGTTGGGGAATACGTACTATTGGCACTGAAGAAATCAGGTACAATCCAATGTCTTACCATAACGGATCAATC
>DATMOV010000029.1:0-4219 GCA_035568055.1 Cytophagaceae bacterium | reverse complement strand
CATTGTCGTTAAATCCCATCCAGATCAATGCGGCAGTTGTCATCATCACCATAATAATGATCGATTTTGGTATAGGCATTTTGCTTAATATTCCCACGATGAGCCCGGCAGCGAGAAACGCACCTCCACCCATGAGAACTTCTGAAAAACCATATACTATGGAGCTGCCCAGTAAATGATACTGGACATACATAGACCTTAAGGCAAACATATCTACAAGAATTATAATGAATATCGAAAATGAGCACAGCGCGAAAATTGTTACCAGTTTGTGAGACTTAAGATAATTGTATCCAATATTTAATCTCACCATTACATTTCCTTCATCTTCATGTACCACTTCCTTCAAGGCCACAGCTCTGATAAATATGATGGTAATAAATGAGACAAAGTAAGCAATCGCGTTAAACAGGATTATCTCATAAAGCTGCCATTGCTTGATGTATAAATTAAATTCAAACCAGGGCTGGCCGGTAAATGGATTATCTACTATCTGGAAAAGGTCTATACCATTAAGCAGAACTCCCCCTATCAGGCCGGCGAGCATGGTTACAGATTGTCCGATAATTTCAATATAGGCTATTACTCTCGTGTAATATTCAGGCTCGGTAATTTCCTGGACATAAGCATAGAGGTTTGGATAATGAATGTAATAACCGAAGAAAGTAATGGTAAAAACCATTAATATGAGGCCTACCGGCAGGTCACCTTCTTTAAAACCAAGAGAAGCTACAGAAAGAATGATCAGGCCCTGAATAAAGTTTGAACCCAGGAATACGTCTTTTCTATTAAAACCATCCACAATATCTCCCGCATATAAACTCCAGAAGATGAGTCCGAAGTTAATAGCCGCAAAAGCGAGCATGAAAAGCTGGGGCTCTTTCAAGGTATGATTGAAATACCAGGGAATAGCGATCATCGTGATACCCTGTGCAAAGCTGGAAACGGCATTTGCAATGAATAATATCGTAAGAGGCCGCTTATTTTTCAATTATTCCTAAATTGGGTTTAGTAAAAGTAACAAAATGTCTCTCTCAAAAAAAGAAAAACTTTATACCCGGCAGGAAGCACTCATCAAGATATCTTCTTTTTGCGCTTACCAGGAAAGAACCCAACAAGAGATACGTGACAAATTATACGCATTTGGGCTACATAAAGATATAGTTGAAGAGCTTACATCGAAACTTGTCTCCGAAAATTTTATCAATGAAGAGCGTTTTGCCAAGACCTACGCTGGTGGAAAATTCAGAATAAAGAAATGGGGAAGAGTAAAAATAAAAGAAGCATTAAAATCAAAAGGTATTTCTGAATATTGCATCAAAAAAGGACTCCAGGAAATTGACGCTAAAGATTATTTACTTACTCTTCTTTCCCTGATCGAAAAAAGAGCAGCGAAAGAGAAAGAAAAGGATGAGTACAAAAGGAAGCATAAGATAGCACAGTATCTTGTTGGGAAAGGCTATGAAGCGGATTTGGTTTGGGACACGCTTGGAGGTATTTAGTGCCCGTTGCCTGGTACTCAGGAAAAAAACTATATCTTGCTTTCTATCTGAACTTCCCCATAACAATCCTTCTTCTTTTCAAATGAATCCTCTTCTTTTGTTTGATTTTTAATTCAAATGTGAGATTGTGAGATTGCGCTGTTGTAAATATAATCTCACAAGCTTTATAAATTGTCTTATAGCTCCACGATTTATATTCTTTTCTTTCAGTTTTTATCCGGATTTTAGCATCGGAACTTAGCTCCTTCTCCATAGACAAAGTAAAGACTCCAAGTTCACTCGTGGTGGTAGTTCCAAGCAATAGTTCACCCGAATATATTTTCACAGAAATGCCCGATATTCCTTTTCCGTCAGACTCATTTACCACCTTCCCTTCAATTTTATAAGGCAAATCCTCCAATATGTTTTGCTGACAATCCTTAGGGTATTCTATCGCCATCGTTGACGTACCTGAACTTATTTCTTGCGAGAAGGCGGTACTTACGGTGAGTAGTTTTAATGCAATTGCTGAAAATAAAGAGAGGCTGAATCTTTTAAATGACTGTATCCTGCTTTGCTTTTTATATACAAATCGAAGACTTTGGTCAATCTGATCTTCATAGAAACGGCCACAGAAATGTTCTCCCTTTTCTCTGATCAGCTTATTCAGGTCCTCTTCACTCCTTTTTGTGAAATCATACACCGTTTTGCTGCAGTTCCTGCAAAACCTGCTTTGGCTTCCTTTGTCCATCTTATTCCAATCAGCATTACAGGGAGATGCTATGTATATTTCTTTGAAGAAGGTATGTTTCATAAAGGTCTTTTACTCTTTATTCCCGAAAGAAGAAAAAGTAAACCATCAGTTCAGCGTTTTTTTGAAGCTTAAAAGTTTTTCCGTGTTTTCAGCATATAATAGATGTTCCGAAATGAATGTAAACCCCGCATTTTTTAACATAAAAATTAATTTGTCTTCAGGAAGATAACACTTCAAATGATATTCAATAATCATCACCTTAATTCTGCTCAGTTTCCCGGCTTCCGAAAGTTCCTGTATAATCTCTCCTTCGGCTCCCTCTGCATCGATTTTTACAAAATCAATTTCTTCCTGAATAAATGATGACAATCTTTTCATCGGAACGTTGATAAAAACCGCATCAGGCTTATTGGCATAAATACTGGTATTCAACGAGCCTTTGCCGGATTGGGAATTGAAAAGTTTACAGGATCCCTCTTGCAGTCCGAGTGCATAATTATACGCGGTGATATTTGAAAATCTATTCTGATCTATATTTTTTTCGAGCACCCTGAAATTATCAGGATCCGGCTCAAAGGCCACAATCCTGCTACCAGGATAAAATATTGTAAAATATAAAACAGACATGCCGATATTGCTTCCGCAGTCAAGAATAAAAGGGTTTTTATTTGCGCTTTTAAAATGATACGAACTGTAAATAAAAATCTCTTCGAATTGATTGATCAGAAAAGGAAAGTTGAAAAAGGATATATTATACCCCATTATTCTGATCTTCTTTTCCTGTTCAGGGCTGTGCTTTTTTAAACGATGATACATGAATGAAATAAAAATAAGCTTAACGTGATTTAAAAAGATCAAAAAATTTTTCTCTGAAAAAAATCGGGGTAAGAGATACAAAAATGATTTTATGAGTTGCTTCATAACCAGGCTGGCTTAGCTAACTGGTAATTTACTCAGGAGAAAAGGGAATTAAAAATGGTTTGGTAAAGCTTTGAATTAACTACACTCAATCAAGAACTTGAATGTTAAGTGAACCTTCTCCCGGTTTCAACAATGCTTCGACATAGTGTATACTGGAGCGGAGCGAATGTGTTTAGCATGACATAGCCGAACCGATCAGCATTATCTTTGAAATTAAAACTTCATATCCGGTTTAAAAAAGCGTCAATCATTTTCATTGTTTTTTCTTCCGCTTCTAACATACCCATGTGTCCGACACCTTTAATAAAGTATACGGTGCTGTCGGCGGGAAGATAACATTGTTCAAGGCTTTTTTCAATCGGCACCGCAGTATCTTCTTTTCCAATGATGAACAATACAGGCAGGCTCGTATTCTTTAGTACGCTTACTCTGTCTTGCCGGTCTCTCATGGCTTTAGTAGCTTCAATCACTCCTTCTTTGGAAGAAGCTCCAGCGATTGAAGTCATCAATCCAATCTCTTCTTTAAGCCGTGTTCTGTTTTCAGCATAAAATAACGGCGCAACAAAAGACTGCGCGAACATTTCCACGCCATGCTTTTCTATAAACTGAATGGTTTTATTTCTGCTATCTTTCTTCTCTGTGCTGTCGGCAAAAGCGGTGGAATTAAAAAGTCCGAAAGAATTAAGCATGGCAGGATATTTCTCCGCAAAGGCCAAAGTTACATAACCCCCTAAAGAGTGGCCTATCATGCAACATTGTTCAACATCTAGAAATGAGAGCAGCTCTTTCAGCATCTCGGCATAATATGCTATGCCGATATCTTTTACTTTAAGCGGCGATTTGCCGAAGCCTGGCAGGTCAGGACAGATTACATGATATTTTTCGGAGAGTTGTGATTGAAAATTTTTCCATATTACATTGCTTTCACAGAATCCGTGAACAAGCACTAAAATTTTTCCACGGCCCGACTCTTTATATTGAAGCATGGAATATCTAATTTTTGAGCGCCAGTCCGGCTAAAGATTTTACCGCTCTGGCAATTCCCTCGGCATCATAGCCGCAT
>DATMOV010000028.1:0-3987 GCA_035568055.1 Cytophagaceae bacterium | reverse complement strand
AATTTGTAATCATACCTGTCCAGATGATCAGGAGTAATATTCAGAAGCACCGCCACATGTGCCCTGAATTTATACATACCATCCAGCTGAAAACTGCTAAGCTCTAATACATAATAATCGAACTTGTCTTCCAGCACTTGTTTTGCCAGGCTTTCTCCTATGTTCCCTGCCAGCCCCACATTCAATCCGAGCTTCTTCAGAATATGGTAAGTCAGGAGCGTGGTAGTAGTCTTTCCATTGCTTCCCGTAATTGCGATAAACTTCGCCTTGCTATAATGCGCGGCAAATTCTATCTCCGAAATAACTTCTATATCTTTTGAAATGATTTTCCGGACCAAGGGCTCTTTATCGGGAATACCCGGACTTTTAATTACCAGGCTGGCATTTAGAATTTTCTCTTCCGTATGTTTCCCTGATTCGTAAGCGATTTTCTCTTTTTCAAGAATGCCCTTATATTTTTCCCTGATCTCGCCTATATCAGACACGAACACGTCAAAGCCTTTCGCTTTACCGAGCATAGCTGCGCCAACCCCACTTTCTCCGGCACCCAGTATGACGAGACGTTTGTTCATGTCTTAGACTTTAGATATTAGAAATTAGAGTTTAGATGTTCTGTCACTGGATTTATTTTTCTGATAAAACCTATAAGCATTTTTTCTAATTCATTAATTACTTTTATTACTTCTTCAAATTTTTCTTCTGAAATGAAATTCAATCTATGAGAAGTAATCATCTGTGTTTCTAATTCATATAAAGAAACTAAACACAGATAAAGATATTTAGCAAAATCTTTATCTGTGTTTTTTCCTGATCCTTCAGCAATATTCGACAGAACAGAAATTACACTTCTATTAATTTGATAAACCAAACTATACTTTTCTTCTTTAGGATATTCTTTGGTGGCTGCATATACTAATACCACCAGATTCATTCCCATCTGCCAAACTTTTAAATTTTTAAATTGGTGCCTCATTTTTCTAAAATCTAATATCTAAAGTCTAACATCTAACCTCTAAAGTCTTACCTCAATTTCAAAGTCGCCAGTGTCATAATAGCAAGCAATATTCCTACGATCCAGAATCTTATTACAATTTTTGATTCGTGGAAACCTACTTTCTGATAATGATGATGCAATGGCGACATCTTGAATATCCTTCGTCCCACGCCATACCTTCGTTTTGTATATTTAAAATATGCCACTTGCATGATGACTGATAAATTCTCGATCACAAACACTCCGCATAAGACAGGCAGCAAGAGTTCTTTCCTGACTGTAATAGCCAGCACAGCAATGATGCCTCCGAGCGCCAGGCTCCCTGTATCACCCATGAAAACCTGGGCTGGATATGAATTATACCAGAGAAATCCAATACATGCTCCCACAAAGGAGGCGCAGAATATTACAATCTCCCCGCTATTGGGGATGTACATGATATTTAAATATTTCGCGAAAATCGCGTTACCGGATACATAAGCAAAAATTCCCAACACCAGCGCGATAATGGCGGATGAACCCGCTGCAAGCCCATCAATACCATCCGTGATATTTGCACCGTTGGATACAGCAGTAATGATAAAGATTATAATGAGGACATAAATAATCCAGGTATAATCATCAGAAACAAAATTAAAAATGTCATTGTAATCAAGTTCATTATTTTTAAGGAATGGGATCGTGGTCTTCGGAGATCTTTCGTCAATAAAATCTGTTGAAAGACTTATAGCATTTTCTGTTTTTGAATGAGGTGTAAGATAGTTACGGATCAAAACCCCTTTGTTATTATACATAACAAGCCCGATGAGCAGGCCAAGCCCGACTTGCCCTACTATTTTGAATTTCCCCTGTAAACCTTCTTTATTTTTTTTAAATACTTTGATATAGTCGTCGAGGAAGCCAATTAATCCCATCCATATAGTAGTAATAATCAGCAGCACGATGTAAATATTTTCTATTTTGGCAAAAAGCAAAATGGGGATCAGAAGGCTTGCTATGATAATTATCCCGCCCATGGTTGGCGTGCCTTTTTTCTCCATTTGTCCTTGTAAGCCAAGATCCCTTACGCTCTCACCGATTTGTTTAACTCTCAGATAGGTGATCACTTTCTTGCCTATCACCAGGGCGATGACCAATGAAAGGATCATAGCCATACCGGCACGAAAAGATATAAAGCGAAAGACTCCGGCTCCTATGAAGTCGTAATTTTTATGTAGGTATTCGAAGAGATAGTAGAACATCTTTTTCTTTTTATAATAATGCCATTAAATAAGTTATTTACTGGAGAAAAACTCCAACAAAGGCTTAGTTAAGATTTTCAATACTAAGCCTGATCTTATATTGATTGTTTTCCTGCACCAGATAATTCAATGTATTAATGATCTCGTTGAGCTGCTCAACACAATCATCGCATGAATAGCTTATAAAATGATTCATCTGAATCATTTTCAGCCAATATCTTGCTTCAACAGCCTGCTTTGAAGCCATAGAAAGTTTTTGAATAAATTCCTTCTTTTCCAGAGCGGCAAGCGCGCCTTCCACATTTGCCCTGATGCTTGTACCGCTTTCGAAAACTTTCTTTGACAATTCAAACTCATTGTCCCTAAGCAGGGAGATATAAAGCTCAATAAGACTCAGAGAGAAAGTGAATGTTTTATTCACAAGCTCTTCATTCATTTTTTTTGTCTTGATAAATATCATTTTTGAAGTAGTTGAAACATTTCTTTAACAATCTGTTTATCATCGAAAGGATATTTTATCCCTTTAATTTCCTGATAAGTTTCATGACCTTTCCCGGCCAGCAGAATAATATCATTTGGATTGGCCAGCAAACATGCGGTCTTTATAGCTTCTCTTCTGTCAACAATTGTCACTGTCTTTTTCTGATCCGTAATGCTGACACCTTTTTGCATTTCAGCAAGGATTGCCTCCGGCTGCTCATCACGGGGATTGTCGGAAGTGAGTATCACTTTATCGCTTAGCTTACATGCAATGCCTGCCATGACTGGTCTTTTCGTTGCATCACGGTTTCCTCCACATCCCACCAGGGTAATGATCTTCTCATTTCCCTGCCTGAGATCATTGATTGTCTCCAATATATTTTTCAGTGCGTCAGGTGTGTGCGCATAATCAACGATAGCGGTAATCTTTAAGGAAGACAATACCTGTTCGAATCTTCCTCTTGCTGAATCGATGGTTGAAAGCTGGGTAAGGACTTCATCTTTATCTTCGCCGAGAAGCACTGCTGTGGCATAAATGCCTAGCAGATTGTAAGCATTAAATCTGCCGATCAGCTTAAACCATACATCTTTGTTATCAATTTCCAGCTCCAGCCCATGAAATGAATTTGATTTGATCTTCACTTTAAAATCAGCCGGTGTTTTCAAAGCAAAAGTATTTTTAGCGGCTTTAGTGTTC
The DNA here is from genome assembly GCA_035568055.1 of Cytophagaceae bacterium. Lineage (GTDB taxonomy): Bacteria > Bacteroidota > Bacteroidia > Cytophagales > Cytophagaceae > DATMOV01. Next base: position 575 of record DATMOV010000028.1, on the reverse strand, counting down.
TGTAGCATTACCATTCCGCGTTTGTCATCGATGTTTACCAATGCAAAAGCCGATGAAGGAAGATTATCAAAAAACTTCTTTTTTGCTTTGATGTATTCTTCAAAACTTTTATGATAATCCAGATGGTCGTGGGTGATGTTTGAAAATACCGCGCCTGCAAATATGAGCCCGACTATTCTATGCTGGACTATAGCATGTGAACTCACCTCCATAAAACAATGTGTGCAGCCGGCGGAAACCATTTTCGCCAGCAGTTCATTAAGCTTCACTGCATCAGGTGTTGTATGTGTGGAAGGAATTATTTCTTCTTTGATTTTATTCTCCACGGTGGAAAGCATACCGGCATTATATCCAAGCCTCAGAAAAAGTTCATGAAGCAATGTCACTGTGGTGGTCTTTCCATTCGTACCCGTTACACCAACCAGCTTAAGCTTTGCAGAAGGATTACCATAAAAATTAGACGCGATGACACCAAGTGCGAAGCTGCTGTCATTGGTTTCAATATATGTTACCTTCTCATTTTTCTTGATAGGACAAGCTTCGCAGACAATCGCGACAGCTCCTTGCTCAATTGC